>JBNJFN010000170.1:0-6713 GCA_051746885.1 Bacteroidota bacterium
TTTTTAATTTTTCATAAGGAATATCTTTCACAAGAACTTGATCATTGAGCTGATAGATATTTTCCTCCTCGTTTTCTTCCATGTCCACCAATTTTACTACATCTCCGGGGTTGAACTCAAGAAATTGTTTTAACTCACGTTCGTCATTCAGATCGTAGTAATTTTCCAGAGTTCTTTTGTGTTCAAAAAAGTCGGTCATCATTGTACCGAAGGGGCAGATGGTAACACATGATTTGCAGGAGATACACAGATTGGTATGCCGTACAACAATTCCTTCATTATCTTTTTCCAGGGCATCGGCAGGGCAAACGTTTATACAGGGAGCATCCTCACATCTCCGGCAGGTAAACCTGAAAACGGCCAGTTCACGAATGGTTTTTAATCCATTGGTATTGGGGTATGCGCTCAAAATACCGTCTAGCCTGGGTTTGTCACCTCTTCCGGTTATCCGGTGATCCCTGAGTTTGGTCAGATCAATCAGTATTTTTTTATTTCTCATCAATATCTTTTTTTATTTCCATATATCGGGTTTATCCTTGATTTCATCATAACTGAAAACCGGCCCGTCTTTGCATACAAAATATTCACCCATCATACAGTGACCGCACTTACCAACCGCACATGACATGTTTTTTTCCATAGACAGGTAAATTTTCTCATCCGGATAGCCCATTTCCTGTAATTTCTTAACGCTGAACTTCATCATAATAGGTGGCCCTACAACTACCGCCACAGAATTGTTTATATTCACATCTACTTTATCCAGGAGGACAGTGGCCACACCTACTTCTTCCGTCCATGTTTCATCGGCTTCATCTACCGTGCGCATCACTTCAAATTCGTTAATATTCTGCAATTTCTGAATATACGGCTCGTATATGCATTCTTTGGGATTTTTGGAGCCATAACAGAACATAACTTTCTTGACTTTTTCTTTTTCTGCTTCAAGGTTGTAAAGGAGAGAACGTAGCGGTGCGAATCCACACCCTCCGCCAATTATCAACACTTCTTTGTCATATAATTTTTCCAGTGGATAGCCTCGTCCAAATGGGCCGCGGATGCCCACGGTTTCTCCCCCTTGCATTTGATGCATTTTTTCGGTTACATAGCCGGTTTTCATTACGGTTACTTCCAGTTGGTCCGTGATCAGGGGAGAAGAAGAGGGAGTAAAGGGAGCTTCTCCGATTCCGTCCAGAGCCACTTCGATGAACTGCCCCGTTTTAAAATGAAATTTCCTTTCGGGTTCCAATACAAAGCTCTTGATTGTGGGTGATTCATCGAGCACTTCCCGGACCTTTGCTTTTATTGGTTTATATATATTGTCTCCTTTCATCAAAAAGTAGTTTATTTATTGTATAATTCCAGGAATAGTTCATTTTTACTGATGTTTCCGATACATGCTTCAATGCATCTTCCGCAACCGGTACAAGCTATAGATTTAAACTTTTCCGGTTTCCACACATATTTGCACATATACCTGTTTCGAAATCTTTTATAAAGCTCGTTTAGCGGATCTTCTCCTGCGGCCACTTTTTCAAACCCCGGATACTGACAGGCATCCAGATGACGTACCTTTTCAAAACCCGGCTTTTCAAACAGGAGAAAGCACGTACAGGTAGGGCATATTGTGGCACATGCTCCACAGGAAACACAGGTTTCAGAATATTTTTTCCAGATCTCATCCCCCGAGGAATTGATCAAATCGCCGGTATCATTATAGTTGGGAAGATCCCTGTTTCTTCTGTTTAATTCTTCTTCCACCGTTTTTCGTTTATCCAGAATATCCTGTATCTCATTCTCTGTGGGTTCACTAAGTGATGTGATTTTTTCAATCTCCTGAATGAGTTGCCCTCCTTTGTCGGAATTGACCTGGAGGTAAATGGTATCTTCCACAAGGGATAGGGTGAGATCCTGGTTTTCTTCCGGGTAGGGCCTTATTCCATAAGTAGTACAGTGACAATGTTCCTGGAGAGAATGGCAATCGCTTCCTATCAGAATGGATTCATCCCTGTTTTTCTTATAAGTAGGATCCACAAAAGCGTCATCTAAATAGATTTCATCAAGTATATTGGCTCCGCTAAGATCACAGGAGGGAATTCCCATGATGATCTTCTTTTTGTCGCTTTTTTCGATATTTACCACATTTTCTTGGACAGGCAGCAAGAAAGTCTTTAAAGGGGTAGCTGGTTTGGGACGGTTGTAAATGATATCAGAAATGGCATCTTCCTCTATTCTTTCGTAGTCTTGGTTTTCACCCCAGGGCATTGGGGCATATATATTGTAATTATTCATCAGCTGGGTTAGTGCTTTTTCCCATTCTTGCTTGGATAATGTGTGATAATTATTCATAATATTGTTATAAATTTCACAAACTAATATACGAAATATGTGAATTCATGTCAATATATTTATAACAATATCACAAAAATTATGCTTTATTTTAATTAAGTCTAAAAATAAATAGCTCTAAACTCCCGTTAATATCAGCTTTTGTTATTTCGGAAAAAATGTTATAAATTTCACTTTTTAAATGTTGTCGAGAAAAATTTCACAATAAAAATGAGTAAGTTCATACAAACGAAAAGGCTTTTAAAATACAGAATGGGTTTGATCCGATTGAAACAGATGGGCCTTGAGAAGATTTTTTCTTATACACTGGGTAAGGAAGCCGGGGTTAGTGCCGAACTGGTACGAAAAGATTTTTCCAACTTTGGAATTAAGGGAAATCGCAGAGGAGGATATGATATTGATGATTTATTAAGCTCAGTGGAAAAAATCTTTGGTAAGGACCGTGTAAAAAATGTGGTAATCATCGGTATGGGGAATATGGGAAAAGCCCTTTCTCAATACAAAGGTTTCCCAGATAATAATATGAACATTGTAGCCGGGTTTGACATCGATCCTGCAAAAATTAATAAGAAACATCATATACCTATCTATCCTGTGGATAACCTGAAGGAGATAGTTGATGCTTTTCATGTTTCGGTGGCCATTCTTGCCGTGCCGGCGATAGCAGCCCAGGAGTCATGTGATTTGCTTGTCCGGCATGGGATTAAAGGCATATTGAATCTGGCTCCTGTAATGTTGAAGGTTCCGGATGATGTATTTGTAAATAATGTCAATCTGATGGTTGAACTGGAACGTTTGATGTATCATTCAGGGGTTCTGAAGTAAGATCAACTGTTTTTTTATTGAATTGTGGGAAATTGAATATTATCCGTCTAAAGCCGTACAAGTTTTGTTATTTTACTGTTTATAATTTAAATTAGAAGAAAAATTTGAAAACCGCAAACGCTTATACAATACATATTAAAGGACTGGTACAGGGAGTTGGCTTCCGGCCCTTTATTTTCCGGCTGGCTACTGAACAGCGTTTAAAGGGCTGGATTGAAAACCGTAATGATGGGGTTATGATTAAGATTCAGGCAGAATACAAGGAAGTAGAACGTTTCATATCGCTTCTCAGGGATCGGTCGCCTGCTGCCGCTTCCATTCGTTCCATTCAGTTGATGAAGAGTGAGGGAGAGGATTTGGAGGGTTTTTATATTAATAGAAGCAACGATCATTCTGAACAGATCACCGAAATCAGCCCGGATATTGCTGTTTGTCCTGACTGTCTGAAAGACATGAAATTTCAGCCCCACCGGACCCATTATCCGTTTATCAACTGCACGAATTGCGGTCCAAGGTTTTCCATCATCAGGGATTTACCTTACGACCGTCCCAATACTACCATGCATCGGTTCAGAATGTGCCAGCAATGTCGTGAAGAATATACCGATGTAAATAACCGCAGGTTTCATGCCCAACCTATTGCCTGTAACCATTGCGGACCGGAATATGAGTATTATCAAAAGGGACAGATTATACGGGATATAGAAAAAATTCTTTCTGAATTGAAGAAACTGTTGTACAAAGGAGGAATCATTGCCGTTAAAGGGATCGGGGGATTTCACCTGATGTGTGATGCCGGCAATGATCAATCGGTCAGGCGCTTGCGCTTGATAAAAAACAGGGATCAGAAGCCTTTTGCCTGTATGTTTCGCAACATTGAAACCCTCAGAAAATATGCAAGTGTGAATAAGACAGAAGAAGAAAGCCTTACCTCCTGGAGAAGGCCCATTGTCCTTTTGAAGGAGCATAACCAACTTTCACCGTCTCTCAATAACGGCCTGGATACCGTTGGGGCCATGCTTCCTTATATGCCCTTACATTATATGCTGTTCGATGAAGTGGATCTTCCTGCCATTGCCCTGACCAGTGGAAATATATCCGATGAACCGCTGATTGTGGATAACAAAACTGCTTATTCCCATTTGAACGGGCTTGTTGATGCATTCTTGTTTTATAACAGGGAGATCCATAACCGCGTCGATGATTCTGTGGTAAGGGTTATAAATGGTGAAGAGCATATGCTCCGGCGGTCTAGGGGGTATGTACCTGAACCCCTGGAGCTTGATTTGGATGCAGAAGGCATTTTTGCCACAGGAGCTGAATTGAAGAATTGCTTTTGCATCGGGAAGGTTCATGAGGCCATTATGAGTCAGCATATCGGGGATCTGAAAAATTATGAAACCTACGACTTTTATACTGAATCTGTTGAGCGGTTCATGCATCTTTTTAGGCTTGAGCCTGCATATGTGGTTAGCGACATGCACCCGGATTATCTTTCCACTAAATTTGCCAGGAACTTTGTTGCCCGTAAGGCTTCATACAAGCAGGGTAAAAGGAACGGAAAGGTCAAATGGATACAGGTTCAGCATCATCATGCCCATATTGCTTCATGCATGGCAGAGCACAAGCTGGACGAGAAAGTGCTGGGGGTAGCTTTGGATGGAACTGGTTACGGGGATGATGGAAAGATCTGGGGTGGAGAGTTCCTGATATGCGATCTGTCTGAATATACCCGCTATGCTCATTTTGATTATGTTTCCATGCCGGGAGGCGATAAAGCGGTAGAATCACCCTGGCGCATGGCGTTGTCCTTTCTCTATCGCGCTTTTGGTGATGAGTTGCAACAATACGGGCTTGAGTTTCTTGAAACCAAAAAGCCGGAAGATATTAAGCTTATTCTTTCCATGATCAAAAAGAATATTAATTCCCCCCTTACTTCCAGCGCCGGAAGGTTATTCGATGCTGTATCCGCTTTGTTGAATCTTTGCACGGAAAGTGGATTTGACGCCGAGGCTCCTATGAGGCTGGAAGCTATTGTTGATTCGCAAACTGAGTCGTATTATAATTTTGAAATGAGGGAGAACCGCATTGGATTCATTCCTTCTTTTAAGCAAATTATAGATGACATGAAACAGAATATCCCCCCACAGGTGATTGCTGCCAGATTTCACAATACGGTCGTACATGTCATTGCAAATCTGGCCCGGAAAGTAAGGGAAGATCACCACATAAATAAAGTGGTGCTTTCCGGTGGTACTTTTCAGAATAGGTACCTCAGTGAAACTACGGTTCGGCTGCTGAAAGATATGAATTTTAAGGTTTATCAGAATAAATTGGTTCCCTCTAACGACGGGGGAATTGCATTGGGTCAAATGGCCATTGCGGCCAAAAAAAGGAGGTGATATGTGTTTAAGTATACCAGCAAAAGTCGTTAAAATAGAGGGTGAAACTGGCCGGGTTTCTGTTGGCGGCAGTGAATATACGGCAGGATTACAGATGCTGGAGAATATCAAAGTTGGAGATTATGTATTGCTGCATGCCGGATTTGCCATCCAGAAGATCAGCGAAAAGGAAGCTGAAGAAACCTTGCAGTTGTTTCGCGAGATGGGAGAGCTGGAGTGAAGAAATCGGTAGGCAGTAATCAGTAAGTCACAGGCAATAAAGGAGTTATGAGTTCTAGGAAGACGGGAAGGGGAGAAGACGAGAATATGAGAAAACGAGAATACGGGAAGTCGAGAAGAGGAGAAAAACGAGAAAACGAGAAAAGGAGAAGCTTGAAGAGTTGTGGGAAACCGAGGATCGATAGAAAGACAGAACGAAAGAGTAAGTAGATGAGAAAGGTAGTGAGCTTTGAGTAATGAGTTGTGAGCGAATTTATTGTATGAAATTTAGCTACAATTAACCCGAGACCCGAGACCCGAGATTTGAAATTTAAGATGTTAGACCCCGAGTGAAGATAAATTCTTCAATATGAGAAATAAATAAAATACCAACAACTATGATTGCAACCTTTGTTCATGTTTATGTAAAAGAGGATTACATTGATCAATTCATTGAAGCTACTCTTGAAAACCATCGTGCTTCGGTCAAAGAACCCGGTAATCTCCGTTTTGATGTTTTGCAGGACGACCAGAATCCTGCCAAGTTTGTCCTTTATGAGGTATATGAGTCAGAGGAAGCCGCTGCCGCTCACAAACAAACCGAGCATTATAAAAAATGGCGGGATACGGTAGCAGACTGGATGGCTAAACCAAGAGAAGGAATAAAACACAGGATTGTGGCACCTAAAGATAAATCAGCATGGTAGATGCATTTCAATTGATCCATACACCCAATATCCTTTTCGGTCCGGGTAAAATCAAAGAAGTAGCGACAAAAGCAGGGGAATATGGTAAAAAGGTCCTCCTGATACATGGCTCCGGGCGTTTTATTCAATCGGAAAAAGGACAGGAGATTGTCGCCTTATTCAATAATGCCGGTTTTCAGGTATCGAAAGCCGCAGTATCGGATGAACCTTCTCCTGCATTGATAGATGGTAT
>JBNJFN010000171.1:0-6697 GCA_051746885.1 Bacteroidota bacterium
GTGGCATTTTCACTTCCATAGGTCAGATCCAGGGCAGCCAACATATCCCCTTCAGCAGTGATGCCTACACCTGTTCTTCTTCCTTCCATGGCTTTTTTCCTGATGTTTTGCCACATGTTGTATTCCACCCGCTTAATCTCGAAATCTTCAGGGTCATTCTCTATTTTTTTGATAATGGCATCGATCTTTTCCACTTCAATATCGATGATATCGTCCATGATCCGCTGGGCATACTGCACGTGTTTTTTAAACTTTTCGAAATTGAATTTGGCCTTTTTGGTAAACGGATTATCAACGTAACTGAAAAGGTTGATTGCCAAGAGACGGCAGCTATCGTATGGACATAGGGGTATCTCACCGCAAGGATTGGTGGAGACGGTCTGAAAACCTTTGTCGGCATAGGAGTCTGCAACAGATTCATTGACTACGGTATCCCAGAAAAGGATGCCTGGTTCTGCAGATTTCCAGGCATTGTGGACAATTTTATGCCAGAGTTCACGGGCATCAATGGTTTGTTTATAGGAAGGGTTATCTGAATCAACAGGAAATTGCTGCATGTAAGGCTCGTTATTCAATACGGCCTTCATAAATTCATCATCTATTTTTACAGATACATTTGCGCCAGTTACTTTATTTGATTCCAGTTTGGCATCAATAAAGGCTTCCGCGTCGGGATGCCTGACGGATATGGTTAGCATAAGCGCTCCGCGACGTCCATCCTGGGCTACTTCACGGGTTGAATTGGAAAATCTTTCCATAAAAGGAACTACACCAGTGGAGGTTAAAGCACTATTCATGACAGGGGTTCCTGCCGGACGGATATGAGACAGGTCATGGCCCACACCACCGCGGCGTTTCATGAGCTGAACCTGCTCCTGGTCCGTTTTCATGATGCCCCCGTAAGAGTCAGCCCGATCCTTGTTTCCGATGACAAAGCAGTTGGAGAGTGAAGCTATCTGGTAAGGATTGCCGATTCCTGCCATGGGCCCCCCTTGCGGAACGATATATTTGAATCCCTTCAGCAATTTATAAATATCCTCTTCCTCTAAAGGATTGGGGTATTTATTTTCAATCCTGGCAATCTCCTTTGCCAGCCTGCAATGCATGTCATCGGGATTCTTCTCAAACAGGTTCCCGTATGAATCTTTTAGGGCGTATTTATTCGCCCACACTCTGGCGGCTAACTCGTCACCGTTAAAGTATTCGAGAGAGCTCTTAAAGGCCTCATCAAAGGTATAAGTTTTCTTCTTTTGATTGGCCGATCCTGTGTTTTGAGTTTCCTGTTCCGTTGTTTTTCCTTTTATGTACATGTTAGTGCAGTTTTTTTAACGTCCTCATAGTATATTTAGTGTAAATGGCGCCTATGCAAAATAGAAATTGATAATTTACCAACAAATACTTAGCACATTGTTTTATTAACATTCATATAGTAGTTTTCAACTTTTCAATTAAAGCCTGACTGATATTGATTTACTTTTTTTAGTTAACCCGAATGGCTTATTGTATTTAGAATTTGTTTTTTTTTCACATTCATTTTTAATTACTGTATAAATACGGGTTTTATTGTTTCATAAAAGTATGGATTTTTTTCACTAATTCACTCATATTCAAATTAAAACCATCAGCAATCAATTGGGCTTTCTGATAATGCGTTTCTCTTTCGCTTAGTTTATTCCTGATGTATTGCAAAAGTTCCTGATCGTCTTTGTTTTTAATGAGCGGACGCTCCTCCCTGCCGTTATTAAGCCTTGAAAAGAGCTGCCCGGGTGTCATTTTAAGATACACTGTAATCCCGGCATTGTTCATGTAATCCATGTTGTCGAAAAAGCAGGGGGCACCGCCTCCTGTAGATATCACACAATCTACGTACCGGGAGATATCTCTGAGATATTTGCTTTCCCGTTCCCGGAAATAGGCTTCCCCCTTCTTTTCAAAGATGTTTCTGATACTGTCCTGCTCCTGCTGTTCAATAAATTCATCAAGGTCTAAATAGCTATATGATAGCCTGTCGGCCAGTTTTTTGCCTGCCGTGGTTTTTCCGCTGCCCATAAAACCTATAAGAAATATCCTCATTTCCCTCTTTATTTAATTAGCTAAAATTCCAGACTCATCTGATCTTCCTCCACCCCCTCTTCATTTTGATTTTCATTATCTTTTTCCGGCTCAGGCAGGGGCTCCAGCGAGTGGATCTTTTTTACCTCTGCATTGGTTAATCGTTTACCCCTGGCTTTATAGCTTTTCACCCCTATAAATTCCGGAAGCAGGATTTCCTGATCTTCTTTATTTTTGTTTTTGCCGCCGAATTCAATTTTTATTCTTGGATAAGTGTCGGTAAGCAGATAAACAAGTTTTGATTTCTCATTTTCGCCAATGAAGCTGGTTTCCTTTATTCCGTATTCAAAATTGAACCTTTTGGCATAGTAATATCCCTGATCGGCATCAAAGAAGACCGCCGAATACACTTTATTCCCGTTAAATTTTTCTATCAGGCGTATGTTTTCTTCGTAATGGTTCATCAGGTCGTAAGATGTGAATTTAAAATTACCGTTATTGGTAACCACCAAGATCTTATCGTTGCCCCTGAATTCTCCCAGATATTTGCCTTTTCCGTCAGTGTTCAATCTGAGCACTTCTTCGTCAAACCAAATCTTTTTGCCTTCGATGGTGGGCCTGCCTTCCTCTTTCACCTGAATTTTATGTACTGCATGTTTGGTAAAAATATTTCCCTGGGCATTTCTACCTTTAATGGCAAGATCTTTGAAATTCAGTTCCAACTGTTTCTTTTTCAGCCTGGGTTTCGGCTGCAGGTATACCTTAAGGACCTCCGCTTCACCGTTTGGATTGGCAGTGAGGTAGAGTATTTTTGATCCCTTGGTTCCTTTGGTGATGTCATATTCCCTGTCCCTGGTAATACCATAAATCGGACAGCGTTTCATCATAATATCGCCATTGAGCCCATCCCGGTATAGTATGTTATATAGGGTGCGTTTGTCATTTCTTTTGAAAACATCTACATGAATGATGTCCTTTCCCACAAATAGTTTTTCATCTACTTTGGTAATGATATACTTTCCATCCCTCCTGAAGGCAATTACCTCGTCGATATCAGAGCAGTCGCATATATATTCGGCTTTTTTCAGCCCTGTACCTATAAAACCCTCTTTGCGGTGCACAAACAATTTCTTGTTGGCCTCCACTACCTTTGTAGCTTCAATGGTTTCGAGGTTTCGAACTTCGGTTTTCCTGGTTTTTCCCTTACCATACTTCTTTTTAATCTGTTTGAAGTAACTGATGGTATACTCTGTTATAGCGGCAAGGTTCTTTTTGATTGATTCTATTTCATCTTCCAGTTTTTTGAGGTATTCATCCGCCTTTTTGGAGTCGTATTTAGAGATGCGTTTGATCTTGATTTCGGTTAGTTTGATCAGGTCCTCCCTGGTAACCTCACGCACCAGTTGTTTCTTAAAGGGTTCAAGGCCTTTGTCAATGGTTTGAAGAATGGACTCCCAGGTTTCACAATCTTCAATATCATTGTAAATGCGGTTTTCAATGAATATCTTTTCCAGTGAGGATAGGTGCAGGGATTCCTGTAGCTCACCTTTTTTGATTTCGAGTTCTTTCCTGAGCAGTTCCCGGGTGTTCTCCGTAGAGATTCTTAGCATTTCGCTCACACCCATGAACCTTGGTTTATAATCATCTATTACACAAGCATTGGGGGATATAGACACCTCGCAGTCGGTAAACGCATAAAGGGCGTCAATGGTTTTGTCTGCTGATGCTCCGTTTGCAAGATGAATAAGAATTTCCACATGCTCGGCGGTGTTGTCATCGATTCTTTTGATCTTGATTTTTCCCTTGTCATTGGCTTTCAGTACAGAATCAATAAGGGAGTTGGTCGTTTTCCCGTAGGGGATTTCTGTAATGGCCAGGGTTTTTTTATCCCGTTTTTCAATTCTGGCCCTTACTTTAATCTGTCCGCCTCTTCTGCCGTCATTGTATTTTGAGAAATCGGCTATTCCGCCTGTAGGAAAATCAGGATACAATTCAAATGATTTTCCTTTAAGATGAGCAATGGCCGCGTCTATCAGTTCATTAAAATTGTGAGGCATAATCTTGGAGGCCAGGCCTACCGCAATCCCCTCAACGCCCTGTGCAAGTAGAAGGGGAAATTTAACCGGAAGGGTGATGGGTTCCTGGTTTCTTCCGTCGTATGAGGTTTTCCATTCGGTGGTTTTGGAATTGAATACCACATCCCGGGCAAAATTCGTGAGCCTGGCCTCAATATACCGGGGTGCTGCTGCGCTGTCGCCGGTCATCATGTTGCCCCAGTTGCCCTGAGTATCTATAAGCAGCTCTTTTTGTCCCAATTGGATTAAGGCATCTCCGATGGATGCATCACCGTGGGGATGATATTGCATGGTATAGCCTATAATATTGGCTACCTTCATATACCGGCCGTCGTCTATTTGTTTCATAGTATGAAGGATTCGCCGTTGCACGGGCTTCAATCCATCGTTGAGATGGGGTACCGCTCTCTCCAGTATAACATATGAAGCATAATCGAGGAACCAGTCTTTGTACATTCCTGAAAGGTGGGAGATGCGGTGTAAAGGCTCTCCGTTTCCGTGGCCGTTTCCATTCTGATTATCAAACTGATTCTGTTCGTTATATTCTTTTTCTTCCATAATTGCCAGAATAATTGTTTCTACTTAACAATGGCTATTGTTAGTCAGTTATTGCCTTTTCTGTGGATTGCTATCCTTCAATAAGGGCTTCCTCTACTCTCAGATTGTCCACAATGAATTCCTGACGTTCAGGAGAATTTTTGCCCATATAGAACGACAGCAATTGTTGTATAGCATCCTCTTTATACAAGCGGACAGGTTCAAGGCGGATGTCTTCGCGAATAAAACGTTTGAATTCTTCCGGTGATATTTCTCCCAGACCTTTGAATCGGGTTACTTCTGCCTTTTTACCCAATTTCTGGAGGGCTTGTTCTTTTTCTTTTTCATTGTAGCAGTAAAGGGTTTTCTTTTTGTTCCTGACACGAAAAAGAGGGGTTTGAAGGATATACAGGTTGCCGTTTTTTACGAGATCAGGAAAAAACTGAAGGAAAAAGGTAATCAGCAGTAAACGTATGTGCATGCCATCTACATCGGCATCTGTGGCGATCACAATATTTTTGTATCTCAGATTATCCAGTCCTTCTTCTATGTTCAGTGCGGCCTGTAAAAGATTGAACTCCTCGTTTTCATATACAATTTTTTTTGTAAGCCCATACGTATTCAAAGGCTTCCCTTTCAAGCTAAATACGGCCTGGGTATTGACGTCCCGCGCTTTTGTAATGGAGCCGCTAGCAGAATCCCCCTCGGTGATAAAAATGGTTGATTCCATTCTTCTTTCATGACTGCTGTTATAATGAATCCTGCAATCTCTGAGTTTTTTGTTATGGAGGTTGGCTTTTTTGGCTCTCTTTTTGGCCAGTTTCTTAACGCCGTTGATCTCCTTCCGTTCTTTTTCGGATTCCACGATTTTTTTAAGAAGGGTATCGGCTGTTTCCTGGTTCATGTGCAGGTAGTTATCCAGCCGGGTTTTGATAAAATCAATCACATAATTTCTGATAGTGGGTCCTTCAGGGCCCATGTCCTTTGATCCAAGCTTGGTTTTGGTCTGGGATTCAAATACCGGGTCTTCGATCTTGATGCTTATGGCAGCGATAATGGAAGTTCGTATGTCTGAGGCCTCATAGTCCTTCCGGTAAAAATCGCGTAGGGTTTTTACAAGTGCTTCCCTGAAGGCGTTTAGATGCGTGCCTCCCTGTGTGGTATGCTGTCCGTTAACGAAGCTGTAATATTCTTCTCCGTACTGATTTCCATGTGTCATAGCCACTTCTATGTCTTCACTCTTGATATGTATAATGGGATATAATCCTTCCGAGCTCATATTTTCCTCGAGCAGATCCTTCAATCCATTTTTGGAGTGAAGGGGATTGCCGTTGAAAAGCACGGTAAGCCCTGAATTAAGGTACACATAATTCTTAAGCATGTTTTCCACGTATTCCTCAATGTAGTGGTATTCTCCAAACATCTCATTATCCGGTGAGAATGTAACCAGTGTCCCGTTCCGTTCTTCTGTGGGCCGGGCATCTTCTTCCCCGGTGAGCTCACCTTTGGAGAATTCAACGGTGGTTTTTTGTCCTTCCCTGTAAGATTCAATTTTAAAGTATTTTGAGAGGGCGTTGACAGCCTTAATACCTACACCATTGAGCCCAACGGATTTTTTAAATACCTTGGAGTCATATTTTGCGCCGGTATTCATTTTGGAGGCTACGTCTTTCAGTTTTCCAAGCGGAACACCCCTACCAAAATCCCTAACCGTCACTTTTTTATCTTTTATGTCTACATTGATTTTTTTACCGTAACCCATCATGAATTCATCGATGGAGTTGTCCATCACTTCTTTCAGTAAAACATAAATTCCATCATCCTGGGAATTACCGTCTCCTAGTTTCCCGATATACATACCGGGCCTTCTTCTGATGTGTTCTTTCCATTCTAAGGTTCTGATGCTCTCTTCAGAATAATTTTCCGGCATATCTTGCGATTTTTGTGTAAAAATAACCAAAAGAATACTTGTTGAACAATTTGTTTTTCAACACAAATTGTTAATTATTTTTTCTGATAAATTCTAACCCGAA
>JBNJFN010000172.1:0-3929 GCA_051746885.1 Bacteroidota bacterium
ACTTTTTTTTATTTAAAAATCATATTTTCTTTTCTCAATCGGAATAGATTTTACCTTCTCGATATTTCTCAATATTTTATTTAATGTATAAGCTAATCTTTCTTTATCCGGGGGATTTCCCCAAAATATATCATCCAACTCATAGTCCTTAACTTCCATTATTCTCCTGGTAAGATTTTCAGCTTTCTCAATGTATTCTGTCTCATTTTTACAATCATAAGATAGCAATCCATAATGCAAAGTCAAATCGTGAGTCAGTTTCTCAGCCTCGATTAAAATGCCACCATATGCTTCTCTTGATAAATCGTCTGTATCCATAATAAATGTCTCTGTTTTGCTTGCTGCCAACGAAATGATAAACCACAATTGAAACGCTGAAAATTATTGCCTTCGGTCGGCGGTTCGTATATTATTTATGCTCAACTTGACAAGTGAACCTGATTCCCAATACCCTGGACAAATATCTGGTGAATAATATTTTTGCCAGGCCTGAATTAAAACATTTGCATCTAAACAGTATTTCACATGACTTACATCCATCTATACATTTGAGATTCCAGCTTTGGAAAATTATTCACTTTAACATTTAATAAATTGCTGGCGAATGTTGGTTCAATATCACCACCGCGATATGCATCAAGTACAGTTTGTGTAAACAAACGTCCGTTCCTATTAATAATTAATGGATAATAAACAGGACTATCTTTTACCTTTCCTTTTTGTTTTTCTTTTCTTTCTTCTTGTTCTTTCAAAAATTCTTTAAACTCAATATCAGCCTGGACTTTTAATCTTTTGTAAGAATCAACAGAAATTAAATTAAGATTTAATGCTCGCACAATCAATGCGAATGAACTAACTCCAAATTCTTTAGCTACCTTAAATACTTTTGTGGCATCAGTAAAATTACTCTTGTCAATTTCGTTAATATATTCCGGTGGCATCAGAGCATTTGCTGCAATTTCATTACAAAATAATTCAATTGGATTATATTTCTCTTTATCCCTTAAAACAGGTTCAATCTCATTTGAAATCCCGGTTTCATTAATCCAGATATGTGCGAGTTCATGCACAAGAGTAAATAATTGGGGCGCATTCCAGTCGTCGGAGTTAATAAATATAAATGGAGCAAATTTGTCTGCAATGGCAAATCCTTGTAATTCCCCTGAATCCAGTTTTAATTTTGGGTGAATGAAGCTAGTCCTGGAGATAAAGATTCCTGCGGATTCGGCTTTTTCTATCCATTCTAAAATAGGATTGTTGGATTTGTAGTTCCGAGGTTCTATTCCCAGGGTCTCCAGAATATTTTTTGCAATTTCAGAAGGATCATTACGTCGTGAATACCTGCCGATAAAGGGTAATATCTCTTCATTATTTTCTTCATTTACTTCACTTATCCATGATTGCTTCTGTTGTATTTCCCTGATGATAAAAACAGAAGATGTACTTAGTTCTTTGGATCCTTTTTTCCTGAAGTCTTGTAATGGTTGAAAATCACTTGGTATATCCGGAAGAAAAAATAACGCAAATGGCCTACGATAAGCTTTAGCCAAAGTTTGAGCCTGTCGTATCGTTGGTTGGCTCTCTCCTTTTTCCCATGATTTAAACTTCTCAACAGAAACAGCAGCCTTATTTGCAGCAACCTTCTCAGTCATTTTAGCTGATTCCCTTGCCCATTTAAAAACTTTTGGTGTTATGAATGCTTTTTCTGCCATAAATACAAAAATACAATTTATAAAATCCTGGTCAATATTTTTTCAGCAATGTGCCAGCATGCCGGGATTGAAGCAGCTGGTTTATTTTTGATGCCGTATTTGTACTCATAGTACTAATTTACACATATTTTTAAAATTGGTGTTCCCCCCGATGTGTTGAAAGAATAAATTCAATATGCCCGGGAACCGGGACAAAGGTGGGTCCACCTCAATCCTCAGCGGCAATGAAAATTTTTGAAAAATCAGGATGGTCCGGGTTGAGAATATAATTCGAGTCCCCGGGGATAATGGCAGAAGGCACTTTAAGGACTGCTGATTCTAATCCTCTATACCAGATATCTCCGAATGGTCTGCACTTTCTGTACGCTTCCTCTCCACCTTCATTCCACCCATGTGGTAAGGCAGTCAATTCCTGTTCGATAATATTCAGATCGTCGGGTATCTCAATTTCCATAGTAACGAAGGGTAGATTAAACAGATCAGAATCACCTCTGTGGACTACGTTCTCAAGACATGCCAATGCTCTTGAAGCTGCACAGCAGATCATTTTTATCCCTGCAGAATTCCATCTTGCCGGCATTCCGGAAGCAATAAGCTTGTTTGACCATTTTTTATGTGTGACTCTGTATACTCTCATTTAAGCAGTGGCGCCAAACTCAATCCTTATTAGCTCTTCATATACAAGTTCAATTCCTGTAATTGAGTTAATTATGCTAATTGGCTTTATGTTACCCAAACCATATGATTTAGCTTTAAGCCAGGTGTTAAATCTTTTCGAGGTCCCGAAAAGTTCTATGCCTTTTTCGTATAGCTTCTCTAGCTTAAGAACCTGTTCATTTAGTCTTATTGGAAGTGATTTTCCTGGTTTGCAGTAATTGGCAAGAGTTTTGGGACTCATTTCTAAAACCTCTTCAGCCAGTAACTTCTTTGGCATTCCGGAGATTTTCAGGAACCTTTCAATAACTTCATTTGATTTCCTGCCTGACTGAAGTTCATTTATAATATTTAGCCTCGTTTCTCCCCAGTATTGGCAGACTATATCCTGAAAGTTTTCCGTTGGAGGTGGATATAGTTCATCATCATCAGAAATATACCAGCTCGCAGCACTCGGGATCTCCATGTGTTTGACTGATCCATAAGGGGCTTTCCGATCTCTTAGAATGACATAACCGAAGCCAGGCACCACTGTAGTCTTATTGCTTTTTGCAGCAGTTCGAAGAGTTCTGACAAATTCAGTAATGATTTTTTCAATATCACTCTCTGATGAACCAGTTTTCTTCGAAATCGATGAAACGATATTAGTTTTTGTCTTTGTCATTGTCTAAATAGTGGTAATTATTCTACTGTGCCTACGTAAATTTACCTAATTTGTTGCAGACAACCAAATTATTTTACCGATATCGCCGGAATAAACCCTTGTTTATGAAAAAAGCTATGGTATAATGTAAAAAGAATATGCACCAGGTTATTTATATGTATATTTTCCCATATCATGAGAAAATTTACAGCTTTTTTATAAACCAAGCAAATCTGTGTTTAAAAACTGATGCTCGTTGTAAGTCGGTTATGTCATGCTCTAAACCTGTTGAAGACTATCCCCTTCGTCCCACGGTTACGCCGAAGGCAGCGCGGCAAAGGGTGCGAGCCCGTCTATTTGACCCCGGTCACAACTTATCTATACGTAATTTATGGAGTTGCTATCCAATATTTAGCGTAAAATATGGAATTTCAATCCAATATGTAGCGTAAATATTGGAATTGTTCAGGGTGTTCTCCAGAAACGTGGCGGGTTAACCGGGAATGAACATGAAAGTCTAACCCCTCCTCCCGGACGCCAAAGGCGGTGCTAGGTGACAGAAATGAACCCGGTTATTAGCCTGTATCAGGAAATCAACTTCGCACTTTTTATTATTTTCCGAATTGCTTTTATTACATATTTACATTTATTCAAACGTATTTATGTATGTTTTAACATTTTTTCAAACGAATAACTGTATATGTGATCATTTATTATAAGAAGTTATTGACTCTCCTCGCAGCAAGCTGCGAGGAACCTTTAGCTCGGTGATGCAAGCTACTACGGGCAACGCGAGCTCGACTTAAACGCAAAGTTCCTTATTGCCTCCCCACGATCTGACCCCTCTTATCATTTCATTGAGTAATTTTACTCATTGTATTGAGTAATTTGCAAATTGTGTTTGTGAGCCCTGATATACA
>JBNJFN010000172.1:4029-6663 GCA_051746885.1 Bacteroidota bacterium
AAACACGGTACGAAAAAATTCGGTGCCGGAATTCTGGTATACAGTTTTTTACAGCGGCTTATTCAAAAAGGTATACTGATAAAAGATAAACGGTAATATATTATGGATGATCCCTTCTTTAAAAGAAGGATAATTATGCGCAGAAACTTAAAAATAATCTCTCAGTCTCTTAATCTCAAATAATATCTCCATCCCACAATTTATCAAGGAAATGCCGCCATGGCATTATCTCAATATTCCCTGTCTTTCTGGGTTGTGGGTCATTGGAAACAAGTATTAGTTTCTTAGTCTTATATTCTTCACTGAAATACTTAAGCCCTTTCATATGCCTCGGCTGTACCTGTTCACTCGATTTCACCTCAATAGCTACTTCGTGATCACCCAGAATAAAATCAACCTCTGTCCCTGAGGTCGTTCTCCAGTAACTCAATGGGTAATTAATCCCTGAATAATGGCGGTGAGAGTATAATTCATGATATATAAAATGCTCAAATACATGTCCAAAGGACTCTCCCCCCCGGCTAACTTTCTCTCTTTTCAGGAGATGATTTGTAATACCGATATCGAAGAAATAGAACTTTGGAGACAGGATTACTCTTCTTTTCGGTCTCTTTTGAAAGGACGGCAAAAAACGTCCGGTCATGGTATCAACCAGTATCTGAAAATACTCCTTTACGGTAGGTCCGCTTACACCCGATTCAGACGCTATATTGCTATAATTAACTATTTCACCATTTGAAAAAGCTGCTACTTCAAGAAAGCGGGAAAAAGACTGAATATTTCGTATTCTGGCTTCAGTTAGTATTTCATCCAGGAGGTAGCTGCCCGTATATGCTGATATAAGTTTTTTCGGTTTTGATGACAGATAATGCCTGGGCATCAGTCCGTTATTAAGTGCTCTCATAAGGTCGAAATCGTCAATTTCTTTATATACGAGGGGATATAGTTCAAATCTCAAGGCTCTTCCTCCCAGCAGGTTTCCTCCTGACCTGAGTATGTTACGAGGACTGGACCCGCTCAGTATAAACTGTCTGTTCCTGTTGACCATCATCCATTGTATTTCATTGAGCAAGCCGGGAAGCTTTTGTATCTCATCAATTATTACGGGATCTCCACCTGGATTGGCTTCCAGTATTTCACGCAACAACGTAGGGTTTCTTAAAAACCTTTCGTATTCATCTGCCAGCAGCAGGTCAAAATAGTGAGACTCCGGATACAACAGCTTCAACAGTGTACTTTTCCCCGTTTGCCTGGGTCCCCATAAGAAAGCACTTTCATTTCCCAAATCCTCAAATCGTTGCAATCTCGTATACATAATAATAAAATTTATACTTTAATTTATCATGATATTCTAAAGTGCTAATTTAGTTTATCATGTTTTAAAATCCAAATTGAAATCAAATATTGTTAATCTGTCCCGATTCAATAATACCCTTAGTCCTTAGTCGCCAAACACAGTGAGGCAAACCGATCAATGCATTAACCAGGGTGAAACATTATCTTATTCTTCATCATTCATAAAGAAACTCCTATTTTTGTAGTGCCAGAACAATTTTGCCGGCCATAATATTTACCTTAGCCATAAATTGCATCTATGTCAATAAAAGTACAGGCAGTAACAAAGCTCTACGGCACACAGAAAGCCCTGGATGATGTCAGCTTCAGCGTTAAGACGGGCGAGATAGTGGGATTCCTCGGTCCAAACGGGGCAGGCAAATCAACCATGATGAGGATCATCACCGGGTATATAACAGCCAACAGCGGCAGGGTGCTGGTCAACGATACCGATGTGGCGGAAAACTCAATAGAGGTGCGCAAGAAGATAGGCTACCTGCCGGAGAACAATCCCCTCTACCCCGAGATGTACGTAAGGGAATACCTCGGGTATATCACGGGTATATATAAGCTGGGCAGGGACTCAAAGAGAAGGATAGCTGAGATCATAGAGCTGACGGGACTAACAGCGGAGCAGCATAAGACAATAGGGGCACTGTCGAAAGGGTACCGGCAGCGTGTGGGACTGGCACAGGCGCTGATACACGACCCGGAGGTGCTGATACTGGATGAGCCTACGAGCGGACTCGATCCCAACCAGATAGTGGAAATAAGAAACCTTATCTCCGAGGCGGGAAAAGAAAAGACAGTGATGCTGTCAACGCATATCATGCAGGAGGTGGAGGCGGTATGCGACCGTATCATCATTATTGACAAAGGGAAGATAAAAGCCGACGACAGCAAGAAGGATATCTTTGCGCGTCTCGATAAGCAAACCAATACCATACTGGTGGAGTTCAGTCCCGATATAGACGTGGAGATGCTCCACTCCATAGAAGGCGTAAGGGATGCGCGCCAGCTCGAAGGAAGCACCTACCTTATAGAAACTGCTTCCTATGACGATATACGGGGCGATATATTCCGCTTTGCCGTGGACAAGGGCATTACCGTATTATCCATGCAGCTGAAGGAACAGAGCCTGGAAGAGGTGTTCAGAAGCTTAACAAGCTAAGGAGATATGTACAGATCGCAACAGATAGAGATAGGCAAGCTTACTCTTGGTGGTGACGCGCCGGTAAGGCTGCAGTCTATGACCAGCACCGACACCCTGGATGTTAAGTCCAGCGTGGCGCAGGTACT
>JBNJFN010000173.1:0-6662 GCA_051746885.1 Bacteroidota bacterium
CAGCCTCCTTTTTTGATATGCCGTAAGTGCCTTTACTGCCTTTTTCATGGTGCAGAGAAAAATCGGTAGGAACAAGACTTTTACCGTCCCAATACCCTAGCAATAACAATTTAAATCCAAACAAATACTTTTTTGTGATATGATTGATTCTATTTTCCCGGGCCACCTGAAAATGGCTGGCACGCGAAAACCTCCTTCAAATGTGCCTCCTTTTGCACCTTGAAGCAATCCGGCTGTTCCGCCATGCGTTTTAAAAATATGCCAGGGACCGTTATCTGAGGTAAATACGACCATGGTATTCTCATCGAGCCCTTCTTCCTTTAGTGTTTTCAATACCTCCCCTACCGACCAGTCAATTTCTTCTATCACATCGCCATAAATCCCGGCAACCGAAGCATCTTTAAATTCTTCTGAACGAAATAAAGGTATGTGAGGCATTGAATGCGCCAGATATATAAAGAAGGGCTCCTCTTTTAAACTTTTAATGTTGGCCACTGCTTCTTCTGTATATCGTTTAGTTATGGTTCGCTGGTCGGCAGGCCTTTCTATATTTTGGTCATTTCGCATGAGCGGTACATTGTATGCCTGATAGTTTTCCTGCTCAGCCCACATAATTTGTGAATCAATCCAGTTTTTATCCTCAAATTCTTTAACCCTATCCATATCGTTGGAGTAGGGAATGCCATAATAACTGTCGAAACCATGATCGGTGGGCAGGAAAGGTGACTTGTGCCCAAGATGCCATTTGCCCACGGCGGCGGTTTTATAACCGTTTTCTTTCAATACCTTTGCAATTGTTACTTCGCTTTGTGGGAGACCGGTGTCTGAATCGGGAAACAACACATCTGTTACACCTGTGCGAATGGGCAGCCGGCCGGTAAGCAACGCAGCCCTACTGGGTGAGCAAACCGAAGATGCCACGTAAAAGTTGGTCCATTTCTGACCTTCGGTGGCCATTCTGTCCAGGTTTGGTGTTTTAATGGTAGGGTGTCCAAAAACACCTAAATCTCCATATCCCAAGTCATCTGTAAAAATTACAACAAAATTGGGTTTGGTATTCTTTTGGTTATTAGATCTAGCCATACATGACATTTGCGTACCCGCTACTCCGAAAGAAACCAAAATAGCAATAGCAATAAATCTGGCTTTTAACCCCTCCATATTTATCAATTTAAAAAGTTAATATCCATTGTTGCATCATTCATTTCTTGCAAAAGAAAAGATAAAGTTGCTAAAGAAAGCCCGGATAAACCCCTTTGTGCACCTTAAGGGATCTGTTTCATTATGATATCAAACTGCATGTATTAGTGACGGTCATCCCACTCCTTATACAATTTTTTCAGTTCTTCCATGATCTCCGGATTTTCACTGCTTAAATCCCTGGTTTCCGTAATGTCATTCCTCATGTTATACAATTCCCAGTCACCACCGTTTCTATGAGTAACCATTTTCCAATCGGGCGTAATGACCGTTTTCCCCTTCTGCCAACGATTAAAGAGGACCCTCTCGTCATCAAACTCTTCATTCCGGAATATTGGCACCAAACTCTTTCCCTCCATGGGCGTAATATCAAAACCATCCTGAGTTGATGGGTAGGAAGCACCGGAAAGTTCAATAAACGTGGGCATAAAATCGATAAAATGACCCGCTTGATGAACAATCCTTCCTTTTTCATGAATTCCTCCGGGCCAATATGCAATCAACGGACTGGCTATGCCTCCCATATGGCTAAAATTTTTAAAATACCGGAAAGGGGTATTACTCACGTTGGCCCAGTTACCACCCTGAGAAGTCCAGCGGGTGAGAGAACCAATTTCACCATAATCATCCTCCATATTGACCACTTCCGAGGAGGCGCCGTTATCTGAAGCAAATAGAATCAATGTATTGTCCGCTTCTCCCATTTCTTTGATGCGCTCGAGCACTTCCCCTATTTTCTGGTCAACCCGGTCGATCATCGCGGCATAAACAGCCATGGTTCGCGCCTCTTCCTGTTTTTCCTCTTCACTGAGAGAATCCCATTCATCAAAAGAAGCTGCGGACAAAAGAAACCTCTCATCAACCAGCCCCATTTCCTTTTGACGCCGATACCTCTCCTGTCGTATCCGGGAATACCCCACATCATAAACCCCTTCATACTTTGCAATATCTTTGGGCCATGCATGCAGGGGATCGTGCGGAGCTGTGTAGGATAAGTAAAGGAAAAACGGCTTTTCTTCATCTTCATATTCTTCTAAATATTGTAGTGCATACCTGGTAAAATAGTCAGTTGTGTAAAAATCTTTTTCCTTAGGTGTGAATGGGGCAATGACCGAATCATCAATGCACCAGGTTCGCGGAAAAGCCCATCCTTTATGAGCAGGTACACCTTCCCCCTCGCGCTGTTGGCCCGGATTGAAATGGTTACTGGCCCCGTCCCGAAGTCCGTAGTAGCGGTCAAATCCGAAATCAACAGGATTGTCGAGGCCGTGATGTTTTCCCGTCATCAAAGTGCGGTAACCGGCCTCTTTTAAAACTTCGGCAATGGTTACACAATTATCGGAAAAATGGCCAGGCCCTTCAAGCATCCCGGCCTCCTCCGGATAAAGACCGGTCAGCAAAGTTGCCCTGGAAGGAAAACATTTGGAAGTATTGTAAAAACGGGTAAACCTTATGCCTTGTTGGGCCAGTTTATCAAGATTGGGGGTATTGATCTCACTCCCATAACACCCAAGATCAGAAAATCCCATATCATCAACAAGGATCAATACAATATTGGGGTGTTCTGCCTCAGGCGATTGGTCCTTATTTTCCTGAACACATCCAATGGTCAGACAGAAAACTAAAGATAAGATCACGTAAAATTTTACAACTGGAAGTACTAATTTCATTTTTCCTGATTATATTAGCCTATTGCCCTTCGTGTCAAGGGTTATTATTTAATTTAAGTTTCCCACTTCTTTAACCCCCGAATAACATAGGTTGTTAGGTTCCGAATTTTACTAATATTCCGGTCTACCGGACAACAATGATTTCTTTTCATTTTTATATTTCTTTTCAAATCTCAATCAATAGTTATTGGAGCCTTCTTTTCAAGGCATTATCAGCTCCAATAATCCTTATACCCATCATTGACAGCTAATTCAATTCAACAAGGTTCGTATTTAAAACAATTTCCTCTCCCTTTTCCGGCTGCAATTCTACCACCTTATTTTTATAACGCAATTTGATGGGCTTGCCCAATTTCGATTTTATTGTTACCTGATTGAGTTTTCCTTTTTCCCATTTCAGGCCAATCTCATGTCCCCCGCGGGCCATTAAGCCATTTGCTTCGCCATTGGGCAGTTCATCAGGGAGGCAAGGCAAAAGGGTCACTTCACCCGAATGCGATTGCAGGAGCATCTCGGCAATTCCGGCAGTACCTCCAAAGTTTCCATCGATTTGAAAGGGCGGATGGTTATCGAGCAGATTGGGAAGGGTGGACTTAGCCCACAATGCAGTCAGGTTTTCCCATGCTTTTTCTTTATCGTACAGACGTGCATAAAAATTAATGATCCATGCACGGCTCCAACCGGTATGACCACCGCCATGTTCTAACCTGTCTTCCAATACCTTTTCGGATGCCATCATATACTCTGGTGTGTCATTCCAATTGTATTGATTGGATGGATAAAGGCCATAAAGATGCGATATGTGTCGATGGCCGGGCAGAGCCTCAGTGATTCTTTCATCAGACCATTCTAAAATACGTCCATCCTCAGCAATTTTAACGGGAGTAAGGTTGGCCAGTTTGCTTTGCAGACTTTTCCTGAATTTTTTATCAATATTTAATTCATCGGAAGCATCCATGCAGGCATTAAACAAATGCCATACAATCTGCAGATCCATGGCGGGTCCCATGCATACCGATGCCTTTTGATTATCGGGAGTTAGAAAAACATTTTCGGGCGACATGGAAGGCCCCGTTACCCAATTTCCGGTTTTGGGATGTTGGACCATAAATTCTGACAAAAACACCGCTGCTTCTTTCATGACAGGGTAACCATACTCGGCCAGAAATTGCTTATCGCCGGTAAACAAGTAGTGTTCCCAGATATGCGTTGCTGCCCAGGCGGCACCCATGGGCCACATGCCCCACTGGGGTTTTCCAAATGCCGTTGTAAAATGCCATGCATCAGTTGTATGATGGGCCACAAAACCACCTGCCCCATACAATTCTCTGGCAGTTTCTCTTCCACGCTCCCTTAGTTCTCCAATGAATTTAAGGAAGGGCACATGACACTCTGAAAGATTGGTGATTTCTGCCGGCCAATAATTCATTTGAATGTTAATGTTTATATGATAATCCGAATTCCAGCGAGGGGTTAAGCCATCTGCCCAAATTCCCTGAAGGTTTGCGGGCATGCTTCCTGCCCGTGATGAACTGATCAACAGATAGCGCCCATACTGAAAATACAAGGAAGTCAGCGAAGGATCGTAGGCTCCTCTTTTTTGTGCATCGATTCGTTCGTCTGTTGCAAAAGCACTTGCTGCTGAAGCCGGAATATTCAAGCTTACCCGGTTGAAATAGCCCTGATAATCTTTGATATGATCTTCGAATACCTGATGATAAGAACGATGCTCTAAGGCCTGAATATAAGCTGAGCATAAGTCATCAGGAGAATCACCCCTGTAATCTGAGCCTGCCACCACTCGTAGTTCCAGCTTATCGGCGCCTTTTACATGCAGTTTCTGACCTTCTACTTTCATTTGCCCACCATCCAGGTTTACTTTGATTCTGGTTTCAAATTTGACCCCGTTGTTATTGGCCTGTCCAGTCATTACGATCATTCCATCCTGAACATTTATCTTTTCAAAATCCCCGGGACGGCTTAGCTCAATCAAGCAACTAATCTGTCCGGGTTGATCTGCTTCTGCCAACATAACAATCACCTGATCAGGATGAGACGCAAAAACGGTACGTGTATGCTGAACCTTGCCTGTTACAAATGTTGCTTTAGCGTAAGCGCTATCCAGATTTAATTCGCGTTGATAATTGCTGTATCCGTTGATCCCTTCAAAGGAGATATTGATGTCGCCAAGCGTTTGGTAAGTATTGGTGCCCGACGGCATGCTTTCCGATAATAAATATTTTTCACACATTTCCTCCGCTTCAACATAGTTCCCCTTGAAAAGAAGTTCCCGGATTTCCGGTATCGCTTTATACCCATCTTTTTTATTCTGATACACACCTCCTTTTGACCACACGGTTTCTTCATTCAGTTGCAATCTTTCATTTTCCACTCCTCCGAAAACCATTGCACCCAACCGCCCGTTTCCTATCGGTAAGGCTTCATCCCAACTGGCTGCGGGTAGTTTATACCAAAGTTTTAATTCTTCTCCTTTTGTATTTAAAAAAACAAAAAAGAGCAATAAAGAAGCTACAATCTTTACTGAAAATTTCATGATTCTTAGATTTAGGTGCATTAAACGATATTAGGAAGCTATACCTCCTCCTTCTGCTGGTTTTGGCAAGCTGTTAAAAGAAAGACCGCTACCAATAATAGGTTAAATGGTTTTTTCATAAGAGTTGTTCTTATGCCGGTAATGACAACTAATATCATTTCTATTTGGCTTCATTAAAGGTTCGAAGCATAAAATCATCCAATTCCTTCTGTCGTACATCCGGGCATTTAATTTCAAAGCTACCGGTTTTTCCGGAGATTTGTCCTTTAAAACTCATTCTTAATATTGGCAAGCAGCTCCCGCAATTCTTTCAATTTAGCCGGATTTTGTACTGCCAGATTATTCGTTTCTTTTGGATCTGTTTCCAGGTCGAACAAGTATTCAACCGTATCCGGTTGTTCCATCTGAAGGCTATGTCCTACTCCCATATTGTGACGATTGTAGCCAAAGCCTGACCTTTCCCCCGCTGCAATGTATTTCCATTTCCCCTGGCGCAGGCCAAGGCCATCACTGGAGTGTTGCACAATATGCTCCCGACCTGCATTGCTTTTCCCGAGCAAGGCAGGCAGTACATCACGCCCATCGAAGCTGACGTCTTCCGGAAGTACTCCTCCGGCCAGGGCGGTGAGTGACGCCAGAAAATCGACCTGACTAATCAGTGCATCTGAAACCTGACCGGCCTCAATGCCCTGGGGCCAGTGAGCAATCGTTGGCACTCTTGTCCCACCTTCATAGGCCAGATATTTTCCACCGCGAAAACCATTACTGGGATCATGTCCGTTATGCGCTTCAAGCGCTCCATCCTAATAACCATCAAAGAAATCGTTGTTTCCTGCGGCACCCGTCCACACCATACCCCTGAGCACTCATAGCAACCGGCAAAAGCACTCCCAAAATAAATAATAATTGCTTTAACATATGTAATTGATGGTTAAATTCCAAACCTGCCGAGTGGCAGGTTAATAAAAAGATGCCTGTCTGAAGGCATACTGTTGCTGTAGTGATGCATTATTTTTATTCCAGAACCTTTCCCCGAATCAACTTTCGTAACCAATAAGTTTTCTCAACTCATCAATATGGTCAACTCCAACTTCCTTCGGCATCTTCTCATTTGCTTTACAGAGCGAAGCAGCATATCCGGTTGCAATGCCCATTTGCCCCCCGGTTAGCATAACTCTGGGGCCACCCAATCCGACATGAGAACAACTGAAGCACCGTCCGGCCATCATCAGGTTGGG
>JBNJFN010000174.1:0-6600 GCA_051746885.1 Bacteroidota bacterium
CGTTCATCCAGATTATCGGATTGTGAGTCGCAAATTATATAACGTTCAAATTCACGCCAGTAATTGTATAGAAACTCCAGAACGTTGTTCAGCTCAGTGGGATGACTCAACAAATTTTCGGCATCCGGGCGGATATTCCTTACAATGGATATATGGTTCTTGGAAAGCAGCTCGAAAAGATCTACAATCTGCTTGATTTGTTCATCCGTATTTTTTATATCCAGTTTCTGGGTATAAATTGAATTCTTATCGTATAGCTTTTTGATTCCTTTGCTGACAATTTCATGGAAAAGCTTGCTGTGAATAACCTCTGAGGAAGTATCACATAATCTCCCGTTGGTTCCAATGATGATTTTTCTGTTGATAATTTTGTAGCTATTCATCTTTTATGGATTTATATAAAACAAACAAGCGATTGGTACTGTAGTAGATCTTATTAAGTCAATATTTAATTTGAATAAAAGGAAAATCGTTCAAAGTTATAAATTTGAATCAAACGTTATTCATTTTGTGGCCAATTTTAAATGATTGATTGTTGGCTGTCCGCTATGCTTCTACCTGGGCTTTCCTTATCTCCTTAATAATTTCTGTTCCGCGGTAAATGGCCTTTTCATTTACCGGAACCAGGTGTTGATATCTTTCGGGAAGTGATTTTTTGAGTCCTTCCACGGCATTATGCAGTTCAACAATATTCTTTACTTTCAGCAACCCGCCCAGCACGATCATGTTAAAGGTTTTGTTTGTTTCCATCCTGGAGGCTTCAGCTGCTGCATCCACGCGATATATATTGATATCTGTGCGTTCCGGATGTCTGGTAATCCCGTTTCCGTCGTAAATCAGATAACCTCCCGGTTTTACATCCTTTTCAAATTTATCCATAGATTGTTGGTTAAGTATGATGGCCGTATCGAATTTGCTCAGGATAGGGGAGCTTATTCTTTCATCACTTATAATTACAGTCACATTGGCTGTACCTCCGCGCATTTCGGGGCCATAGGATGGCATCCAGGTAACCTCTTTTCCCTGCACAATGCCGGCGTAGCAAAGGATTTTCCCCATGGAAAGTACTCCTTGCCCGCCAAATCCGGCTATTATGATTTCTTCATTCATTGTTCAGTGTTTATGTTATTTTAAATACTATCATTACTGATTATCCGGGGACTTAAGATCCCCGAGCGGATAAAACGGCAGCATATTTTCTTCCAGCCACTTGTTGGCATCATTTGGAGACATCTTCCAGCCTGAATTGCAGTTGGAAACAATCTCAATAAAGGAGAGACCTATTTCCTGCTTCTGATATTCAAAGGCTTTTTTGATGGCTTTTTTGGTTTTCCGTACATAAGCGGGTTTATGAACTGCCTGTCTTGACACAAAGCAAGTTCCCGGCAGTTGGGTTACGAGTTCGGTTATTTTTAAGGGGTTTCCCATTTGTTTCACATTTCTGCCGTAGGGGGTGGTGGATGATTTCATATGTTCCAGTGTGGTTGGGGCCATCTGGCCACCCGTCATTCCATATATTCCATTGTTGATAAATATAATGGTAATGTTTTCCCCCCTGTTACAGGAATGAATGGTTTCTGCAGTACCGATGGCCGCCAAATCACCGTCTCCCTGATAAGTGAAGACGTATTTGTCCGGCATGGTTCTTTTGATCCCGGTTGCCACTGCCGGGGCTCTGCCATGTGAAGCCTCGTGCATATCGATATCCATATAGTGGTAAGCCAATACCGAGCAACCAACGGGTGCAATGCCAATGATTTTTTCCTGAATATCGAGTTCTTCAACAACTTCCATGAGAAGGCGGTGTACCACACCATGGCCGCAGCCGGGGCAGTAATGAAAAATTTTGTCGGTTAATAGTTTGGTTCGGTCAAAAACCAGATTTTCTTTTTTAATGATATCTTCGGTTTTAACATTTTGTTCAGCCATTTTATTCACCTCCTGTAATTTTTTCTTTTAACGCATCTAGGGCATCTTCAGTTGAGGGTACGAGACCACCCATCCGGCCATAATATTCTACCGGTACTTTCCCGTTCACCGCCAGTCTGACATCCTCCACCATTTGACCGGCACTCATTTCTACAGAAAGTATTCCTTTAACCTGGTCGGCCAGTTCATTGAGCCGTTTGCCGGGAAAAGGAAACAGGGTGATGGGTCTTAACAGCCCTACCTTTAATCCCTCATTTCTGGCTATTTGTACACTTTTCTGACAGATTCTCGCTGATGTTCCATAGGCCACCATCAGGTATTCCGCATCTTCGCATTGAATCTCCTCATAACGTACCTCATTTTCTGCAATCTGTCTGTATTTTTCAATCAGTTTCATGTTGAACTGTTCCATTCTGGCTGATTCCAGTTCCAGGGAAGTGATGACATTTTTCTCTCTGTCTTTTGTCTTACCGGTTGTTGCCCAAGGATATTGCTCCTTTATCTGTTCTTCAGTCAGCCGGGGTCTCTGTTCGCCAATTTCCACCTTTTCCATCATCTGGCCGATGGCACCATCGGATAGGATCATGGTAGGGTTTCTGTATTTGAAAGCCATATCAAATCCCATCTCGACAAAATCATACATTTCCTGAACAGAAGAAGGGGCCAGTACAATTAAATGATAATCGCCATGGCCCCCGCCTTTCACACTTTGGAAATAATCCGACTGGGAAGGTTGTATGGTTCCCAGGCCCGGACCTCCACGGACAACATTAAGAATCAGACAGGGTAGTTCTGCTCCTGCAATGTAGGAGATTCCCTCTTGTTTAAGGCTAATACCCGGGCTTGATGAAGAAGTCATGACCTTTTTGCCACAACCTGCAGCGCCATAAACCATATTAATCGCTGCAATTTCGCTTTCTGCCTGAAGCAGAGTCATACCGGTCCTTTCTTCAGGCTTTTGTGCAGCCAGGTATTCCATGACTTCCGATTGTGGCGTAATAGGATATCCGAAATAACCGTCAGCACCTGAGCGAATAGCTGCTTCAGCTATTGCCTCATTGCCTTTCATTAATCTTAGCTCTCCCATTATTTTTGTAATTTTAATACATTAACTATACACTTACTTTTGTTCTGTATACCTGGATTACTGCATCCGGGCATACCAAAGCACAGTTCATACATCCTGTACATGCTTCAGGATTTTTCATGTAGGCATAATGAAAACCTTTGCTGTTTACTTCTCTTGCAAGTTCTATGACGTCGAAAGGACAAGCAGGAAGGCATACTCCACATCCTTTGCATCGCTCTGTATCAACAATGATTCTTCCTGTAACTTTTGCCATTATATTGATTTTTTATGGTTTATACATATGTTTACATTTCAAAGATAATAATATTTAGAGAGAAATCTTTGTCCTTGCTTTTAAACATAGTCTGTCCTGTAACACGGATTAGCGAATTCAAAAACTTTATGTTTATTTAAACTGACTTTAAATGGTCTTCCCGAAACCTTTTTAACCGGTATTCCAGATCATCCATCTGGTCAAGGCTTACCTGGGATACGCAAGCCCTCAAACCTTCAGTGCGTTCACTGCCTGTTATATCCAGGGTTATGGCGCTGATGCCGTAATATATCAACTCTCCAAGCAATTCACTTCCCTCCATACCCGGAAAGGAAAATGTAAAATAGAAACCGTCACTGACCGGCTGATCCTCATCTTTGGCATATACCAACTCAAATCCGTATTGCTTTAAGAGTCGCTTCATGGCTTTTGCTCTTTCTGCATACTCCCGCACACCTTCGACAAAGTTATAGCGCCCCTCGTTAACAGCTTTAAGTATTTCCAGCAAACCATACTGGGCAGAATGATTCGCACCTGCCGAAAGGCTGTAAATCGCTCCATAGATCATAGAATAGCCAAAACCCTCATTGGGGAAGTATTGTTTTAATGCCGGAAATTTCCTGTTAAACAGGTCGTCCGATATGGCCATCATTCCAATGCGTTCTCCTGCAAGACTGAAGCATTTCGAAGAAGAAATTACCATAACATAATTTTCGGTATAATTGGCTACAGTTGGCTGATAGGGTGGTTCGCCCGGTGTAGAGATGTCATGGCGAAAATCCATTCCAAAATAGGCCAGATCTTCCAGGACTATTGCGTCATATTTTGTAGCCAGTTCTCCGATTATCTTCAGTTCCTTTTCGTTGAGGCAGATCCATGAAGGATTGTTGGGATTTGAATACAGGATGGTTGATATATTTCCCTTTTTAAGATAGGATTCCAGCTTTTCTCTGAGCTTGTCTCCCCGGTGGTTGTATACGTCAAAACTTTTGTATTTCAATCCGAGTACTTTATGCTGATCTTTTTGTACCGGAAACCCGGGATCAATAAACAGGGTGGTGTCCTTATCGGGATCCCTGCGGGATGAAACCATAAAAGCGGCAAATGATGCCTGCATGGCCCCAACTGTAGGTAAACAACCTTCCGGGTTTACTGAAAGATTGATGAAGTTCTTAATAAACCGGGCTATTTCATATTTGAGGGGTTCTATTCCGTCGATCATGGGATATCGGGATGCCACTCCATTTCTTAAGGCTGAAATTTCACCCTCAATGGCGATTTGAGGGGGGTCCAGTCCGGGCACCCCCATCTCCATCCGAATGAATTTCTCTCCGGTTTCCTTTTCGATTTCATTCACCAGTTTCACGATTTCCCTTATAGACGCTTTACCTATGGATTCAAGCCCGCTTTTCCGGATCATCTTGTTGACGACTTGGGAGTCAATAGGTGTTTGGTTGTTTGGGTTCATATAGGATTTAAATTTGTTATTTCTTCATTTTTATCATCTCATAAAAATTATATGCAATGAAAAAAAGACAGGTTCATAAGACCTGCCTTTCCTGGTATTAATAGTTATATAAACTCTGGCAAAATTTTATCAAGCCATTTCCGGATTCTTTCATCGGTTAGGTGTGCTTCAAAATCCTCATCAACCGGAATCAGATTGACATTAGTCTCTCTGATTTGTTTAGCCACTTTATAGGCTACTTTCTCTGTTGAAGAACCCCCCGCTGGCCCGTAAAATATGCCTATTGTTTTCATTTTGTTGATTTTACCTGGTTATAATGGAGCCAATCATGTATTTTCCCTTCCCTATTACAAACATTATAAATCATATTCAGAAATAAAGATTAAAGTTGCGAAAAAATGACAATGAATGCAATGAGAAATATCAGGTCTTATTTTTTCCCTGGAGGTGAAATTTTTACCGGTAATGCCCCTATAATTACTGTTTTTCTATTCGTATTCTGGTATCCACAGCCGTTACATCTTTTTTATTGCCTAATAGGGGATTGATATCCATTTCGGCAATTTCAGGTGCGGCTTCTACAAGCGCTGATATACGCATGATTGCTTCAGCAAATGATTCTTCGTTAACGCCTTCCTGTCCACGGGTTCCCTGGATCATGCCGTAACCCTTAAGATTATGGATCATCTGTTTGGCTTCATCTGTATCAATGGGAGTCAGTCCGTAGCTTATATCCTTTAGCACTTCGATAAAAATGCCTCCGATTCCGCACAGCACCATATGGCCGAATTTATTCTCCCTTTTGGCTCCGATAAACATTTCGGTGCCCTTTAACATAGGTTGTATAAGTATACCGGTAGCATCTTTGATGGAGATCATCCGGTCGTATTCTTTTGCAGCTGTTTCTTTGTCAGAAACATTCAGGGCAATTCCATTTACGTCGGATTTATGGACAGGGCCTATCACTTTCATCACCACTGGAAAACCTAAACGTTCTGACTCAGCCATTGCTTCTTTACGGCTTTTGACTGTGGCTTCGCCTGCTCTTTTTATACCTGTCGCATCCAGCAATTCACGGATCTGATCGGGATGGAGGTAACCGTTATTTGTATTATCAACGATGGAGCGTATGAGTTTGGCGTTTATATCGGATAGCTGCCTTTGCCCCGATGCGGGAGCACGGGTGTTGAAGATTTTTCCAAGAGCCTGACCGAACATCACCTCTTCGGGAAAATTGATCCTTCCATGGCTAATAAAATGTTTAATTTCATCTTTTGCGTTGATTACAGATGGTAAGATGGGATATATGGGTTTTTTGCATTTCTTCATCTTTTTGTGGAGCACATCATAAACATCGTGAACGGGGAAAAGCCCGGGATTGCCAAAAATAACGGCCATCCCATCTATATGATTGAATTTTTCACTGCAATAATCTATGATTTTCCCAAGTTGCTCCCCTGTTCCAGTTGCCAGAAAATCAATTGGATTGGCCACAGAGGATCCGGTATGCAGTTCCTGCAATAGTTCCTCGCTTTCGGGTCCTTCAATCGGAGGAATTTCAATACCGTTATTCGATAATACATCGGTGAGCATCACCGCCGGGCCTCCTGCATGGGTTATGATAGCCAGATTATTGCCTTTCAGTTGCGGATGCATGAAAATTGCGGCCACTGTAGCAAGTTCTTCACGTCCGTGACAGCGGACGATCCCCGCTTTTCTGAAGAGAGCTTCCACTGCTGTATCCGGGCTGGATAATGCACCGGTATGTGATGATGCTGCCCTGCTTCCCGCTTCCGAAGCACCTGCCTTAATGGCTCCGATTTTACAGCCTTTTTGGATGAGGGAAGCAGCATGTTTGAG
>JBNJFN010000175.1:0-6558 GCA_051746885.1 Bacteroidota bacterium
TGTAGAGATACGCCCCGGATTGTCTCTACATCAACCAATCAACAATGTAACAAATTGATCAGCCTTAATCGACAATATTACAACAGATACCTTCATGAGCGAAGCGAGTAATCTGACCCTAACCTTTCCTTCCTTACCCTTCTTTAACAAGTTGGCAAAGAAGTCATGAAGTTACAGCAGGCAATATAATGATCCGGAAACTCCTATATCGATCAGGTGTGTTATAACCAACAACCGTCAGGACAGTGTCCTGAAAGTATTTCACATATGTTGTTACCGTCAGGACAGTGTCCCGGAGCTGTTTCATATATGTTGTTACCGTCAGGACACTGTCCTGACGGTATTTCATAGGTGTTATTCCCCTCAGGACAGTGTCCTGGAGGCATTGCATATAGGTCATTTTCATCAGGACAGTGTCCTGGGGGGCATAGACAGGCCATGATATGGCTCTGCCCAGCGTTTTCCCGGCTTCTCGTTCCTTCGTGCCATCATCAAACAATCCCCGGGAGTCAAGCATTGTGTTTTCTACTGCTTTGCCGGTAGCTACATCGCTGCTTACCAGCTTCCTTCTAAACAGCTCCGCGCTTTTCTTTAAATATTTATTGTATCATATGACCATCTAATCATGATGCCATAAAAGTGCAATTGAATTCCTCGAGCCTACTTTCTTATATCTATTCAACAATTTAACAATTTGACCATGTAACAATGCAGGATTCAGACAAAGACCATACTGTTGACTCACTGTCCTTAGCCTCGACTGAGCTTCACCTTCAATAAAAAAACCCCGAGGCAATCCCCCGGGGCATCTGAATTTTTATAATATGTTCCACGTGGAACAATCCTTTTACTTGTTTACCATCTTTATGTTGTCTCTTTTATGTTCTCCTGTTAAGATGCTCTGGTATAGTTGCTGATCGTTGATAACCTCTATCGATTTGTCGTATTGGCTATCTTCTTCCAGAGAAGCTTCAATTTTTCCCTCCTGATAATAATACCTGCTCGCTATTTCTTCTTCAAGCATTTGCTTAATGGAGGATTCAAAACGCTCCAGATCTTTTTCCTTGTCGGGTGATAGCTTTTCTTCGAGCTCATTCAGATCAGACTTGATTTCGTCGTAATATTTTTCCTGTTTGGAGGTTTCAGTTAGCTCCTCCAGTTTATCCTGGCTTTGTGTTGTATATTTCCATGATTTGTTCAGGATAAATTCCTTAAAATCCGAATAGGTCTCTTCACTTACCTCGTATTGTTCAACGGCTGGAATGGTATCATGATCTGTAGTGAAATGCGTGGCATAATCGAAGATCAGGTTTTGAGTTAACAGGCTGATCTCTATTATGCTGGGCTCCTTAGGTTTTACCTGAATATCCGGACGAATACCGCCGCCATCATATACCTTTCTGCCATTTCTTGTGGTGAACTCCTGAATCAGGGAGTCGGGAATTTCTCCCACGCTGCCGTCTTCATTGCGGTTGGAATAATCTTTTGCCTGAATGCTCCTGCCACTTGGAACATAATATTTGGCAGTGGTAACCTTGAGTTTGGAATTGTAATCCAGAGGACGGGTGGTTTGGACCAATCCTTTGCCAAATGTCCTCTGGCCGATAACCACCCCACGGTCCAGATCCTGCACGGCGCCGGCAACAATTTCCGAGGCGGAAGCGGATGCACGGTTAACCAGTACGGTTAAACGAATGTTGGTGTCTAAAGGCTGGTTTTCGGTGGAGTAGTTTTCATTCCACTTTTTGATCCTTCCTTTGGTGCTGACGATCTCCTTCCCTTCAGGTATGAAAATATTGGCTACGTTGACGGCTTCCGTAAGCAGACCACCCGGGTTGTTCCGTAGATCCAAAACCATAGCATTGATCTCGTTATTTTCCTTTAGCTCCTTGAAAGCATTCCTTACTTCCCGGCCTGCATTCTTGGTAAATTTTGAAAGACGTATATAGCCAATGCCATGTTCTTTGTCGGCCATTCCATGATGGGCAACGCTGTTGATATGCAGGTCGTCTCTTTCTACTTCTTTTACCAATGGCTCTTCCTGGCCCAACCGGTCAATGGTTATTTTTACTTTGGTTTCGGGAATTCCTTTCAGTTCATTGCTTACTTTTTCCAGTTCCCACCCCTTAATGGATTTGTCGTTGATCTTTTTGATTATATCACCGGTTTTTAGTCCTGCTTTATCAGCCGGAAAATCCTTATAAGGCTGTGAAATAACTGCATAATCCCCTTCTGCTTGTATTAAAGCACCAATACCTCCGTAGTTTCCGGTTGTCATAAATTCAAAATCGTCCATGTCCTTTTCGGGAATATATTTGGTATAGGGATCCAGGCTTTCCAGCATGGATTCAATGCTCGTTTCAACCAGATTTTCCGGGTTCGTTTCATCTACATAAAAAATGTTGAGTTCCCTGAACAACGAATGATAAATATCCAGACTTTTGGCAATTTTAAAGTCATCTTTTTGATTAAAGCCGATTAAAATAACAGCAACCAGCAAAAAGATGCCTGTGATCCGTTTCGTTTTTCCTAGTTTTTTCATTATACAATATATTTTCTGATTCTAATAAAATAAAACATCAATATGGAAGAGTTAGTATGATTTGCAGGCAAATTTAATCTGCCTCGTTTATAAAAACAACAAAATGCCTATTGTGTTTTCTCAGAAAGGGCTTTTTTCAATATATGAAAGGCTTTTTTCATGCCGGCCTCGATTTTTGCAAAATTCAGTTCATTGGAGGGAGTAAAGATAATCAAAAGGGAAAGGGTCAATGGATACTGCTCCATTTCCTTTTTGAAAGGTTCTTTATTGAGCCTGAATGCTTCTTTCATTCGTCTCCTTATTGTATTTCTTTGAACTGCTTTTTTGAATTTCCTTTTGGGCACACTGAAGGCTGCCTGAATATGGAAAGGGGCCCCCTGGGCATTTTGTGAAGCAGACCACAATATTCTGAAAGGATAACAAAAAAGGGTGTTCCCTTCTTTTACCAAAAAAGTAATTTCCTTTTGGCTTGATAACCGTTCATTTTTCCTCACCATTCTGGAGAAATTCTTCTATTGCCATCGTCATGGACGGAGCATTGGAGGTGGGTGCCTTAAGATCAATTCTTAATCCGGCATCTTTGCAGGCCTTGGCTGTTTTGGTTCCAAACGCCGCTATTTTGGTATGATTTTGGTTGAACTCCGGGAAATTTTCCATCAGCGATTTGATCCCTGAAGGACTGTAAAAAACCAGCATGTCGTAATTGACACTGGATAGATCGCTAAGATCAGAACAGACCGTCCTGTAAAATATCGCTTTGGTGTACTTTATTTTGTTTTTATCCAGCTTTCGGGGAATATCTTCCTTATGACTGTCGGAAAGCGGAACAAGGAATTTTTCCTTTTTGTGTTTCTTTATGATGGTCAAAAGATCATTAAAATCTCCTTTTCCGTAAAATATCTTTCTTTTTCGGTATACAATGTACTTTTGGAGATAAAAAGCGGTAGCTTCACTGGTACAGAAATATTTCATAGAATCAGGGACATTGACCCTCAATTCATCGCAGATTCTAAAAAAATGATCAATAGCCGTCCTGCTTTTAAATATGATGGCTGTATGCTCAAGTATATTCACCCGGGACTTACGGAACTCCTTTGAAGAAATCCCCTCTACGTGAATGAAAGGTCGAAAATCGACTTGCAATCCATATTTTTCGGCCAGATCAAAATAAGGGGACTTGCTGTTTTCCGGCTTCGGTTGAGATACAAGGATTTTTTTTGTTTGCATGCACAGTTAAAATTTATTTGTTACAGAAATGAAGAGCAATTCATTTCCCATTATAATCCTCTGATAAATACTTTATAAAGCACTAACAGAGGTAAAAATTCGAGAGCACAAAGATACAAAATCAAATAAAATATTGAAACATTTTTCTTAATAAAAATGACTATACCTCTTAAAATATGGGTAACATATAAAATCCCAAATATTATAACTCCGATAAGGATGATGACGGCTTTGTATTCCGGCGATATATACTGTAACATAAGAATTACAGGAAACAACGAAATACCCAGAATTTTTCTGTATAGATTATAGTTGTGAAAATATTCCTGAAAGCTTGTTTGGCGTAAAAATACAGAACCTATGAATCCGGTAGTTAAATAGTTCCAGATATACCATACCAGAAAAAAAGCCGCTAATGAAAAGAATTGGACGATGGGATCCGGATAAGGGACTGAAAATTCATAGTAATTCATGGTTTGAAAAAGAAAAGTCCCGGCCGTTAAGAAGAATATAAGATTAAGCACGGTTGAAGCTCTTATTGTCAGTGAATTTTTGCCATAATACAGGGAAGATGCATAATTATAGGAATGAAAGCTTCTCAACAGGGCAATGAAATACTTTGAGAAAAACAGCCGGGTCCATCCGATTAACAGAAAAATGCCGATTAGAATGAAGGTAATCCAGTCGAAGTCTCCCTGAAAATCTTTTTTGATGGGCAATTCTTTTATTTGCTCCGCTTTTGTTTTTTCTGTTGTGGCCATTGAGTTTTCAACAGGCTGATAGATGGTTCGGCTTTCCTGACTATCAGAAGGCTTAACCTCAGGGATGTTGTAAAGGAAGTTCTGATAAGCCGGATCTGTATATAGCTTCCTGGAAATGGGCAATTCTGTTACTCCAAAAATGTTGTGGAGGTCCGCAATGGTGTCTGTAATTTCTCTTGTGCTTTGAACTGGTTGCTGTACCTGAGAATCCGGAGGTATTGCTGTCTGTCCCGTGGTATCTTCCTTGCTGACTGCTGAATCGGCCACGGCAGAATCAGCCTGTGCTGGCTCAACCGTATCCCGGGTTTCCAATGTATCCTGTTGGCCAATAGTATCCTGCGTTTGTGCAGGTTGGGCCTGAATGGTAGTATCCTGAGAGATAGAGGTTGTATCGGTACCGGTTGTATCGGTTTGCAGTGTATCCTCTTCAGGCTCCTGGTAGATGTTTTCGTAGACTTTGAAAAAATGAATGGTTTTTGTCAGGTCTTTTGGCATGAGTTTTTTACTATATTTTATTCTCTGCAAAGATAACAGATGATTTCCAATAATAAAAGAGCAGCGTATCACTCATAAACCGCCATTTGATCCCGCAAGGAAAAATTTTTTAAATTGTGCTGTAACTATTCAGGGGCTTCAGGCGTCCTATTTAAGGATCGAAATCAAACCAATGACAGTAGAGGAGTTTAACAAATGTGTTGATGATTTTTCCGACAGTATCTACAGGTTTATTCTGAAAAATATAGGAGAAAAGGAAAAAGCCAGGGATATTGTTCAGGATACCTATGAGAAATTGTGGATTCATTCTGAAAATGTTTCCCGGGAAAAAGCCAAATCCTATTTGTTCACTACTGCTTATCATACCATGATTGATTTGATAAGAAAAGAGAAGCGACTGACCGGCCTGGAGGAGATCAATTTTAATGAATATACCTATACGGATCAGTACAGTGGACTGAGTGACATACTGGAGAAGGCCCTGCAGCGCCTGCCGGAAATTCAAAGATCTGTGATTTTACTCAGGGATTATGAGGGATATTCCTACCAGGAGATCGGGGAAATAACCGGTTTGAACGATTCTCAGGTAAAGGTTTATATATACAGGGGCAGGCTGTCAATGAAGAAATTTATAGGGAGTATGGAGGCTGTTTTATAAACAGAAATGTTATGGAAAGGATTAATAGAGACAATTATGAAATATATTTTATGGATTATCTGGACGGGAATCTGGATCCCTGTCAGAAAGATGATCTTATGGCTTTCCTGAAAAATAATCCCGATTTGGAACACGAATTGGATGCTCTCAAAAACAGCCCGTCTGTTGAGGAAAACGATGTGTCTTTTGAAAGTAAAGATGCACTGAAAAAACAATTAACTTTATCTCACCCGGATTATACCCTTTTTGATGACTTGGCCATTGGCAAACTGGAGGGAGCGCTTACTGAAAATCAGTTGCAGGAATTCAATCACCTCATAAATGAATTTCCAAATAAAAAAAAGGAATACGACCTGTATAAGAAGACGGTCATGAAACCGGATAAAAAGCTTCGATATAATGGTAAGTCTTATCTGAAGCAGGGGAAAACCATTCAATTATACAGAAAAACCCTTTATAGTTATATGGCTCTTGCTGCTTCAGTATTGTTAATTGTCGGCTTATATTTATTCCTTCCGGAAGCGCAGAATATACCTTATAATGATGATATAAGTAACACTACATTGGTTGCTGGAAATGAATTTAATAATAACAATTTATTTCTTCCTGCAGACCTGGATGCTATAAAAGAGAAATCTGATATAGAATTCTCCTCAATAGCATATAATAAGATTTCATCTCAATTAATGAATGAAGTAAATATTCCAGTTCCAGAGCCTGGGAGCAAAGCAATGAAAGAAGAAGTACCCGAACCCATACAAACAAAATACAGTATCCGGATTTCCCGGAAACCTGTTTATGCTGATATCGTTGAACCCGATGAGATAAACACGGATTTTCAGATTGGCAACAGGCAATTTGAAAATTATGACAAA
>JBNJFN010000176.1:0-6547 GCA_051746885.1 Bacteroidota bacterium
AGCGGTTCAGATGCCGGCAGATTACCGGCAATTTAAGGATTGGCTGATACAAAAGGTTTGATTAGACAAGATTAACACGATTGACATGATCCTGTAAATTTTGTTAATCCTGGCCGGAAAGAATAGTGCCGTCGCTACGCGACTCCGCAGTGTATTTGGGGATTTTGTGCTACCATAATGCTGTCGCTACGCGACTTTATCTGGTTATTCCTGTCTGGAAAAAGGGTATTTGGCTGCCTCAGAATAGCTTCAGGCTTTCACCGCGTTTTTCCATTTCGCCTTTTACATAGTTCCATACATAGCGCAGGACCACGATCAGCAGGCTCAGGAAAAAGCCGGCGAAGGTACCCACAATAACGATGAGCTTTCGTTTTGGTTTGGCCCGCTGTTCCGGAGCCACCGCTTCGTCCAGTAGGTTGATCACAGGTGTTTCCTTGATCATATCAATTTCGGCCATTTCGCTCTCTGTTTGAAGGGTGGTGTACACCTCCTGTTTAAGGGTTACCTTTCTCTGTAAGCGCCCCTGTTCTAATTGAAGTTCAGGCGATGATTCTATGACCCTGTTGCGCTTGCGGAAGCGCTTCAGCTCTTCTTCTGCCTGGCGTAACTCCTTTTCAACTGTCTCCAGCCTTTCCTCAATGTATTGAAGGTTCAGCGTGGCAGAAGTTTTTTGTTCGGTTTGTATGTATTCTTCAATGAGCGTGGTGAGGTAATTGCCTATATCGGCGGCAAGCTGGGCTTCAGGCATCAATACGGTGATGGTAACCAGTTGGGTTTCTTCATCTCTGTTGAAAGATATCAAGTTTTTTATTTTTTTCAGGGCTTTTTCAAATTTTTCCTGCTTGGTTTCACCCTCAATTTCCCAATATTCAATAAGGTTTACAGAATCCTGGTAGGTTTTGGTATCCCAGTTTTTATAAATGATCTTTTTATTGAGCCTTCGGCTGTTTATCAAATCCTCTATGCTAAACTGCGCTCCTCCGGAGGGCAGGGCACCACCCATACCAAATTGAGAGGCCAGATTTTGGATTCTGGAGGATCTTCCTTCCTGAGAGGATTTTTGATAAAGGGAGACTTCGGCTTCATATTGGGGTTCCTGTACCAGGGAATAGATGATGGAACCGATGGCAACGATCACGGTAAAAATGATGATAAACCATTTGTATTTCCATATTTTCAGGAATACCTCCAACAGGTCTATCTCATCTTTATTTTGCTGTACCTGTGGTTTGTTTTCCTCCATGGGGGCTGAATCTACTGGTTGATTAATTTATTTTCAAATCAGTTGCGATTAATTATATAGATAACAGTAGCCACGCTGGTAGCTATCGATGCCCACTGGCTTAGCAGATCTGTTATATCAATTGGCTCCCGGGGAGGTTTTTGAGGTACAAATATCTCCGAGCCTTCTTCTACAGGGGGATTCCAGAGCCATCTCTTCCTTCTGGCATTTCCGCCGGGATAATATACAACAGTTTTGTTCTTGGCTGCATCAAATGTGTAGTCACCTGCAGCCTCCACGTATCGGTCTGCGCGCCACCCGGGACGGTACTGGACGTGCCCGGGGTTTCTTACGCTTCCCCTGATCCTCACTGTACCTGGATTTTTGGGTACGGTGATGCTGTCACCTTGTTGCAAGACAATGCTTTCTTGCTCTTCTTTAGCGGATTCTGCAAAATCTCCCACGATCTTGGTGGTGTCGTTCCTGTTGAATGTAAGGCCTGGGAGGAATGCCTCTTTGGTTAAACCGCCGGCTCGTTCGATCAGTGTGCCCAATGTTTCATTTTTGTTGAGTATCGGATATCTCCCCGGATACTCAACTTCCCCCGCGATTTTGACTACCCGGTGGTATTCGAGATCCGGGTCCCTGCGCACGATCACCATATCGTAATCCTCCAGGTCAAACGCTTCCTCGGATTCGAATTGCTGTAACATATCCGGCGAAATGTCTACATTGTGAACGCTGGTAAGCTGGTCTGTGCCTTTATCAGAAACGAGCCTGAAAACCTCCAGGTTATACTTATAAGCCCTTTTGGTAAATCCTCCGGACTGTAGCAACAGATCGTGCACATTCATGTTCTCTTCCAAACGGTATTCGCCAGGGTTTTTAACTTCTCCGTATATGCTGGTCATCTTTTCGTCATGAGCAATATCGGCGCTATAAACGATCAAACTGTCACGATGTTTCAGGGTATGGTTATGCTGAGATGACTCACCTTCGATAAGTTCTTTGAGAGGCACCTGTATAATTTTTTTGTCTAGTCCGTTTTCCGTATACCGGATCAGGTCAGCACGAATTTGATAGGTATTTTCCCAAAAAACCGAATCTTTCAATCCCCCTGCCCGGTTAAGCAGGTCCTTCAATTTCATGTCATCGTCCAGCACATACCGGCCTGGCTTATAAATGTGCCCACTTACGTGGACGTAATTGACCCCACCGGGAATGGAATCTTTGATCTGTTTGCCCGTGATGGGGGAGATGGTAACCACATCCTTGTCGTAGAGGGGGAGGGGATTGATTTGGAAGGTATCCTGTTTAAAAGAGCCCAAGTCTGGTGTTAACACATTATAAAATTCTCCTGTCCTTTCTCTGTCTGTAAAAGAGCTTATTCGTTCGATCTGTACTTTCTGTATATCTGCTGAAGTTTGCAGACCCCCGGAAAATTCGAGCAGATCACGCAGCGTCTCCTCTTTTTTCAGCTCATAAAAGGCTGTATCTTTGACATCTCCTTTTAGTTTAATGGTGCTTAGCCGGGGCGGGACGTATATCACATCCTGGTTCTGCAGGCGCACATCATCCGGTTTTTTACCGCTGGTAACGAAATCATAAAGATCAAGGTTGGAAACCACCTCTCCGTCCCTGATTACTTTGACGTCTCGCATGCTTCCATGTATGGTGGGGCCGCCTGCATTATATAGTGCCGTAAAAGCAGTGGAGTAGTTGCTAACAAAGCGTGACCCCGGATCTTTTACTTTCCCGGCCACATATATTTGGATGGAACGCAGCTTACCCACGGATACGTCCAGATGGGTTGTAGGGTTCCCTTCATCGGGGCTTAGCCCACTGTAAATTCTTGAGAGGTTTTTGGTGAGTTTTTTCTCCAGTTGGTCTAATGTAAGGCCGCTTACATTCATCTGGCCGTAGCGTTGGATAAATATCGTTCCATCGCGGGAGATTTCCATTTGGGAACGCATCTCTGTTGCTCCCCAGATGGAAAGCACGATTTCATCCCCGGGCCCTACCTGGTAATTCGGGTCAACTGCTCCGATGTCGGCACTTTTGAATTTGTCCTCCGGTCCGTCAAACATCTCATACCCGAAATAGTAATTAACCGTATCCCTTTCCTTTCTGCGGTCTTTTGTGGTATCGGCAGTATCTCTTCCGGTCTGTGGCATTGTGTCTTCTCTTACATCAAAGGAGGGTGCCATAGATCGGTCCAATTCACTGACCTCGATCTCGCCGGTACGTGAATATTGCTCTCTGGCCTGTTCAAACTGCTCCTGAGAAACTCCTTCTTCCCTGGCTTTCTGTATGGCTTCCTGCCGGCTGATGTCTCCTGCCTGGACCTGCCGGGCCAGGTTACGAAGCACATCTACATTCTGTGTGAATCCGGAGAAGGAGAGGAGTGTTATGGTAAACAGTATCAATGCTTTCTTTAGGTTAACCGCTGACTTCATTTCTTTTGAGTTGGTTCAACAGGGTGGCAAATATATAATATTTATTGTTGAAATGAAATAAATGGATTGGTAAAAAAATAGGAAGGCAGGAATTAACACGAAAAAAATAGGTATGTGAGAAGGGGAGAGGGTGAGAAATTGGGAATGGAAGAAGACGAATCTTTTTCTTAAAACATAGCCGTCCTTTTTAATATTTCTGCAATTTTCTGGTCGCTTTCACCCATTTCTTTCAGTACGGCTTTTATCTTCTCCACTTCAATTTTTTCCTGCTCAACCCTTTCCCTTATCCTAAACCCCGCTTAAGCGGGGTGAAGTGCTGTGCGCCTGTCCCAGATAATATAACCCAGGATAAAAAGCATCAGGGTTATTAAAATGCTAAAACCCCACCTGAACATGATTTTTAAGTCATCTATCTGATTTTGTTGGCTTTCAAATTCAATGTTCATTTGTTTTTCTAATGATGTAATCCTTTTATTGGTGGAGTTAAGTTTTTCTTCTATTTGTAGCAACTTTTCCCTGTCCTCTAGAGTAAAAGGTATTTCTTCCTGCGTAAAGGAAGAAAAAGGGATAATCATACATAATATGAAAATTGCTTGTTTCATTCGTCATTCGTATATGAAATATATTACAAAAGTATAAAAATAAAGCACGTAATGCATAACATGAAACGAATTTATTTCGAAAAATGTTTTTACAGGAATATCCAAATTTTAGCTGGAATGACACGATGCAAAAGTGATGGCAGGATTAACAAGATTGACGTGATTTTTATTGATTACGAATCTGTCAGGGGCCGGACAAGTTCCACGCTTGCCTGTCCGGCAGCAGGCGGGCCGGCAGGAATTAACACGAATTATAATTGAAAAATATCCTTCATCTTGCGGTGAGCCGGAAGCCTGCTGAAGCAGGCTCAGCCGGTGGGTATGTTTGGTAAACCAATCACCCGGATTCATCCGGGTGCTATACTCATGGGTTAATTGAGTGAATTGAGATGAGGTACTTTGTCGGTTAGTCGTATTGCAAATTCAATTCGCCTTATCTGTCGGAAAGCAGAAGTATACATGAGAAAAAAATCCGCTTAATCCGTGTCATCTGCGTTCTATCTATATTACTATGGAGAAGAAAAGAATTATCAGGTGAAAAATTATTCAAATAGGGTGAAATAATGAAAATGCAAAACAATTATCTCACAGAAAATTCACTCCCACTCACTGCTTCTTCCGCTCTATAGTCCCATCGCGCCCTCGTTCCGTCCTGGTGTCGCTCCATCGTGCCGTCGTTCTTTCGTTCCATCGTTCAGGATAAGCGTCTGCTTTTCGAGAGGCTGAAATACACTCCGAAACTGTTTCCTAAGCCAAAAACTGGTATTGAATTTGTTTGGTCTGCCCGGATAATTCCAGGTGAAAGGTCCTGACTTTCGTATTGGGAAAATATTTTGTTTCATTTTCTTTTTCTACATCCAGGGAGATTTTTAACCGGTATAATATCATTTAACTCTTAGATTTTTTTTATTTTTACCAATAATAATGCAATAGAGAAGTGAGTCCAACGGTTCTAAGAATAAGAGGTTATCGGTTTTTCTTTTTTTCAAGGGAAGAAACAAGAAAACATATCCATGTTTATTGTGAGAAGGGAGAGGCAAAGATATGGCTTGAACCGTTAATTGAGATAGCACATAACTATAGACTTCAAGAAAAAGATATTAATGAAATTGTGGCAATTGTAAAAGAAAATAAGAATGAATTCATCAAAAGTTGGGAAAAGCACTTCGAAAGTGGAAGTGACTAATATTTCTCCTCATGGTGTATGGATATTTATTGAAGATAAGGAATATTTTATACCTTTTGAGAAATTCCCATGGTTTAAAGAGGGAAAGGTACATGAAATAATGGAAGTAGAGTATCTTCATAGCTATCACCTATATTGGCCTAAACTTGATATTGATCTTACCATTGACCGTCTGGAAAATCCGGATCAGTATCCTTTGGTTTATCGCACAGGTTAAGTTTTGGTTGGATTTAACTCAGTGTTTGTATATGTTTGGTGAACCAATCACCCGGATGAATCCGGGTGCTATTCTCATGGGTTGATTACAGATTTGAAATATTCAACCGGTACGATCGTAAAGTATGACGTTGAGACAAGGCATTGCCTTGTCTTTGCCATCATGCCTGGATTCGGCAACCAGTACGACCCCCTTGCCGGCGGGCGTTTCTCTACTTCGGAAATGATATTTTAATTATTAAAATGTTTTAGTGGAAGTTTCAGAAAAAACTGTAGATTTTTTATGGGAAATATTTGTAAATATCTTTCCGCGATGCATGATTCGTTCAAAGATGAGCGTATTCTCTTCATATCTTAGCCCAATTCTGTATTGTCCTAATCGTATCCGATAGTAGTTTTTATAACCGGATAATTTTTGGATGTTTGGTATGTCGTTAATATTTTTACAAGAGGGAATTTCTTCAAAGGTTAGTTTTTCTGCTTTTTGCCGGGTTTTAACTGGTAAAGCAGCCAATTCTTTGAGGAACTTTTTGTTTACCTTTATTTCCACTATCACTTTTTGTTAAGCTTGTTATAGTAGCGGCGGGCTTCATTAAGGTCAAGGTTATCTTTCTCATCATTTTCCTCTATTAATTTCCCCAGGGCATAATCTTCCAGAACACGTTCTATTTTTTCAAACGTTTCAATATCCATCTGCACAGCAACCACATTATTGTTTTCGTCGGTGACATATTGCTTTTTAATGGCTTTCATATTTATTTGCTTTTATAATCATATCTATGACAATATTAGTTATTTATAAACGATTCATTCAAGAAAATAGTTTTTACTAAGATATTGAAAATTTTTCAATGTCATATATTTT
>JBNJFN010000177.1:0-6481 GCA_051746885.1 Bacteroidota bacterium
TTTTTTATACTACAATTTGAACTACTTCAATGTTGGCCCTTTCAAGTAATGGAATACCATCATTGGATTCTTTTCTGTCTGTATAAACAACTCGTTTTATCCCGGATTGGATAATCAGTTTAGCACATTCCAGGCAAGGAGATGTTGTAACATATAACGTTGCATTTTCGCTGCTATTATTAGACTTTGCTACTTTTGTTATTGCATTTGCTTCTGCATGCAGGACGTACGGTTTAGTGCTGCCTTCCTCATCTTCGCAAACATTTTCAAAGCCGGAAGGAGTGCCGTTGTATCCATCGGAGATGATCATCTTTTCTTTAACCATTAAAGCCCCAACTTGCCTTCTTTTACAATAGGAGTTTTGGGCCCATATCCTGGCCATCTCAATGTATCTTTGGTCGAAAATGGCTTGCTTGTTCTTATAAGGATGCAGAGGGGAGGAATGGTTGCTATCCATTTGCTTACATGTTATTGTATAAAAAAACCCTCTTATTAAAAGTTCAATGTGCCTGAAGTCGGACTCGAACCGACACGGGCAATAGCCCACTGGTTTTTGAGACCAGCGCGTCTACCAATTCCGCCATTCAGGCCTGTAGAATGAACCTTAACAGATGGGCAAAATTATTGAATTGTTTTCGATACACCAAATTTTTAAATAAACTTATTATTGTTTGATTATCATGTGAAAGAAGTAGCTTATGTTTTTATCCACCTCTTATGGCATCGATCTTCCTCTTGTGGGAGATATTAAGATAGAATTTCAGAAATGGGAATTATGTTGGTACATCCAATCTAAAAGTGAGAGCGCGACACAACTCATGCAGATAATCCTTCCTGTTGTGTCCAGTAGGCAATTTTTCTGGCCAGCTTTCTGGCGTGAAATGGTTTGGCGAGAAAATCATTCATGCCCGAGTTGATGGTTTTGAACTCATCTTCAGCCCAGATATTGGAAGTCACTGCTATTATCGGAATTTTAATTCCTTTTTCCCGCAACTCTCTGGCTACTTCAATGCCGTTTTTCCCGGGCATCACGATGTCTAATAAGATGATGTCGTAATTTTGGGCTTCTGCTTCATCGATGCATTGATTGCCATCTTCAACAATGGTAACATTCAGATCAAAGGAATGAATATAACGCTCAATGATCTTCTGATAGATCTGCTCATCTTCAGCAAGCAATATGCGTATTTGCTTGGACCGTATCCTCTTTTTTAAATCAGACAAACCCGTATATTTTTTTTACAAAATACGGAAAATTTGGATTATAATTGTCTGATTAACATTTAAAATTGACAAACATCCCAATTTGTGTGACAGAAGCTTTAATTGGAACCATTAACGATATTTTTCCTCATTATCCTCAAAAATCCTCAGATAGTTGTTGTAACGGCTTTGGTTGATCTCTCCCGTTTCTACCAGTTCTTTCACATGGCAACCAGGTTCATGGGTATGGGTGCAGTTGTGGAATTTGCAGCCGGCCGAGGCATTAAAAATTTCAGGAAAATAGTGGTATATTTCTTCTTTATCCATATCCACCAATCCAAAGCCTTTAATTCCGGGGGTATCGATTATGGAGCCTCCTAAGGGAAGATCGATCATTTCTGCAAAAGTGGTGCAGTGCTTTCCGGTTCTATGGTAATCGGAAATATGTGCAGTTTTTAAATTCGCTTCCGGCTTGAGCTTATTGATAAGCGTAGATTTACCAACACCCGAATTGCCTGAAATTACACTGTATTTATCTTTAAGCAGATTCTTTATGGATTCCAGATTTTCTTCCTTAGTCACCGAGACCTTGAAACACTCATAACCAACGTCATTGTATATCTGAATCAGTTTATTGAGTTTTTCTTTCAATTGCTCATCGTAAAGATCGATCTTGTTAAAAATAATTTTTGCCGGTATTCTGTAAGCTTCGGCTGTTACCAGGAAACGGTCGATAAAAAGCGTATAGGTTTCGGGGTATGCCAGAGTGGCCATAACTATTGCCTGATCGATATTGCTGGCAATAATATGACTTTCCCTGGATAATTTGGTGGCTTTACGTATGATGTAATTTTTACGTTCGTGTAACCGGGTGATCAATCCTTCTCTTTCACCTTCCTCCATGGGTTTAAAATCAACCCGATCGCCTACGGCAACAGGGTTGGTGGTTCGGATTCCCTTAATACGAAAGGTCCCTTTGATCTTGCATGACCAGATTCTTCCATGGGTATCCCTTACATAGTACCAGCTTCCTGTTGATTTAACGACTAACCCTTCCAATGTTTTGATTTTTTTTGCAAAAATAGTAGTTTGGTCTCTACTATAAAAATCAATTGGAGGCGATATGAAAAAAATTGTGTTTTCTTTTATCTTCTCAGTTATTATTGTTTCATTGCTGAGCCTACCGAATGCCTGTCAGCGAGCTGAAGTCAACAGTGAGTGGACTATGGGACCATTCACCAAGGTAGATTCTGTGAACCCGGTTTTGGAACCTTCCACTGCACAGGAATTCATGTGCCCTGTGAGAAAAAAGGCAGTTAAATGGGAAAAAAAGGATGTTTTTAATCCGGCTTCAGTAGTGCGAAATGATACGGTTTTTCTTTTATACCGGGCAGAGGATACCATTGGTCAATATGCCGGAACATCCAGGATTGGCTTGGCATACAGTACAGATGGGACCCATTTTAAGAAAAGGTCCTCGCCTGTATTATATCCGAAAAATGATTCGATGAAACAATATGAGTGGGAAGGGGGTTGTGAAGATCCCAGAGTAGTTCAGGATAAAAACGGTAGGTATTATATGACCTACACATCTTATGACGGAGAAACTGCCAGGCTCTGCGTAGCCACTTCAACCGATTTGACTCATTGGAACAAGCACGGTCCAGCTTTTGGAGAGGCAAGAGATGGTAAATATCTGGATTATTGGTCGAAAGCCGGATCCATTGTCTGTGAGCAGAAGGATAATAAACTCGTTGCTTCCAGAGTAAACGGAAAATATTTAATGTATTGGGGGGAATCCAATATTTATTTGGCTACCTCCGATAACCTTATCGACTGGAAGCCGATCTTGGAGACCGATCCTGAGAAAAAACAAAAGGACAAGTACAGGGGCTATGACGAAGCCTTTAAAATCGTTTTCAAGCCCCGCGATGGAAAGTTCGACAGTCAACTTGTGGAGCCTGGGCCACCTGCCCTGCTGAGAGATGACGGTATCTTCCTGATTTATAACAGCAGAAACAGTCCTGAAAACGGAACGAAAGAACTGCCTGAGGGCACCTATGCAGGCGGACAGGTGCTTATTGACAAAAATCAACCCTCTCAGGTACTTCAAAGGACGAATAGCTGGTTCATAGCCCCAGGTAAACCCTATGAAATTACCGGCCAGGTTAATAATGTGTGTTTTCTGGAAGGACTGAGCTTTTACAATAATCGATGGTTCCTCTACTATGGCACAGCTGATTCAAGAATTGCTGCCGCAGTGAGTGACCCCGAGATTAAAAATTAATGGACGGCCCGAAATTAATCTTATGGTTTAATAAGATTAATTATTTTTGGGTTATTATTCTTATATTAGCATGCTTTTAGAAGGGGGTCTATGGCCAGCAAAGAAGCGAAAATAACCAGGAGAAGACTCCGAAGTTCCTATATGACGTCGGTGATAAGCATTGCCATGGTTCTGTTCTTACTGGGAATTCTGGGATTGTTGGTTCTCAATGCCAAAAAAATATCGGAGTATGTAAAAGAAAACATTGGATTCTCAATCATTCTGAAGGAGGAAGTGAAGGAAGTGGAAATTATCCGCCTTCAAAAAATGCTGGACACCAAACAGTATGTTAAATCAACCAACTACGTGACGAAAGAAGAAGCCGCCAGAGAACTTAAAAAAGAGCTGGGGGAAGATTTTGTAGATTTCCTGGGATACAACCCCCTCCTCGCATCTATCGATGTGCACCTACATGCAAAATATGCGAATCCTGAAGGCATTAATGATATCAAACAAGATTTGCAGCAATACGATGAAATTAAGGAAGTATATTACCAGAAATCTTTAGTAGATCTTATTAATCAGAACATACAAAAAATTGGCCTGATAATATTGATCTTCAGTGGCTTCCTGTTTCTCATCGCCCTCACCTTAATTCATAATACCATCCGCCTGTCGATCTATTCCAAGCGTTTTATAATTAATACCATGCAATTGGTGGGCGCTACACGGGGATTTATACGAAGGCCCTTTATTTTCAAGGGTGTTTTATATGGTATCTATGGTTCCCTTATTGCTATGGGACTTTTGTCAGGTGTCATCTATTTATTGCAGGACGAATTCTCAAATATAATCAGACTGCAGGATGTGGAGATTGTTTCCATGCTCTTTGCCGGTATCCTTATGATGGGCATTTTGATCAGCTGGATTTCCACTTACATTGCAGTGAATAAATACTTAAAAATTAATCCTGATAGATTATATTACTAATAAAAAAATGAAGTTATGGCAAAGAAAAAGAAAACGGACCGTGAAAGCCAATTGGTTTTTACCAAAGAGAATTATAAGTTATTAATCATTGGAGCAGTCATCATTGTTATCGGTTTTTTGCTGATGGTTGGAGGGAAAGCAGAAAGCCCGGAACAGTTTAACCCCGAAATCTTCAGTTTCCGGAGGATCACATTGGCTCCCATAGTTGTTCTTTTAGGCTTTGCATTTGAGATCTATGCAATCATGAAGAAGCCAAAGGAAACTAAAGAGGAACAATCATCGTAAAACTGCCAATGTGAATGAACTGGATTGAGTCAATTATCCTTGGTATCGTCCAGGGACTTACTGAATTTTTGCCTATAAGCAGCAGCGGTCATCTGGAGATCGGCAAGGTACTTTTGTCCTCAGATGTTCAGATGAGTATGACCTTTACATTGATTGTCCATGGCGCTACCGTACTAAGTATCATTGTTGTCTTCAGGAAAGATATATTCAGGCTGATCAGTGATTTATTCCGCTTTGAATGGAATGACTCTACCGTTTATATCAGTAAACTGGTTTTCTCAATGGTTCCTGTGGTGGTCATCGGATTGCTGTTTAAAGAAGAGGTTGAAGGATTCTTTTCCGGGAATCTGGTATTTGTAGGCTCCATGTTTTTGATTACAGCTGCCCTTTTGATTTTTTCGTACTATTTCCATTCGAAAACAAAAAATATTTCCTTCCTTCATGCGTTTATTATTGGAATTTCTCAGGCACTGGCTGTATTACCGGGAATCTCACGTTCCGGAGCTACCATTTCTACCGGTTTAATGCTTGGGACTAAAAGGGAAGAGGTAACCCGGTTTTCCTTTCTGATGGTTTTGTTGCCCATAATAGGCGCAAATGTTAAAGACCTGATGGATCAGGATTTTTCTGCAACCGGGGATATAAGCTTTTTACCACTGGTCCTGGGTTTTATTGCGGCATTTGTTTCAGGATTATTTGCCTGTAAGTGGATGATCAAAATTGTGAACCGTGGAAAACTGATTTATTTCGCCTTTTATTGCATTGCAATCGGTTTGGCTGCAATTCTTCTGGGATAAAAACAAAGGCCTATGATGAATAATGAATTGAGAGATCTTCAGGATCTCATTGAGGGAAGGATCTTGTTGTTTGATAAACCTTTGTTCTGGACGTCATTTGATCTTGTAAAGAAAGTGAAAGCCATTATTGAGAAAAGCATCCGGTATAAATATAATATACGCAGACGCGTTAAGGTGGGTCATGCAGGCACGTTAGATCCACTGGCCGAAGGATTGATGGTTCTGGGCACCGGGAAAAAAACAAAGGAACTGGAATCGATTCAGTCTGGTAATAAGGAATATATCACTACATTGGAATTTGGAAAAACCACCCCTTCTTTTGATCTTGAAACAATGTTTGATCATGAATATACGTTACATTATGTAACGAGGGAGAGGTTAAAGCATGTATTGAATCAATTTACCGGTGAAATAGATCAGGTCCCTCCCCGGTATTCAGCCAAAAGTGTTAATGGAAAACGGGCATATAAGTCTGCGCGTACAGGAGAGATGGTAGAGATTGCTCCCCGTCGGCTCCATATAGAAAATATTGAACTTTTGCATTATGAATGGCCGGTAGTGACCATAAAGGTGAATTGTAGCAAAGGTACTTATATTAGAGCATTAGCCAGAGATATTGGAAATGAGTTAAAAGTAGGAGCGCATATTATTGGGTTAAAACGTATCCGTATAAAAAACTACCATTTACAAGATGCTTTTTCCTTAAAAAAATTTGAAAATAAAATATCATTTTTGTAACGAATCAGGAATTATTACGTATAAGGGGGCCGAAATGTCGAATATTATAAACATTAGGAATTAATGAAATTATCGCAATTTAGGTATAAATTACCGGAAGAATTAATTGCACTTTATCCTGCAAAGAACAGGGATGAATCAAGGTTGATGGTATTACACAGAAAATCCGGTAAAATAGAACACCGTATTTTTAAGGATATAG
>JBNJFN010000178.1:0-6472 GCA_051746885.1 Bacteroidota bacterium
ATCCACCAAATTGAGTATGATTTTATGTAAGCCTTCCCGGGATAGTAAATTTACTGGTTCTACCACTTCTTCTGTGCCCGGATGTATGGCTTGCCAGTCAAGCCAGTGGCCAATTCCTGAAAGCAACAGGGCAAGAAGCGCAAAAATTCCAAATAAGGTGGCTGGATGCGGTAATGCGTTTCCTACCCGCTCTACTCCATTGAGAAATTTTGTAAATAATGATTGAAACAGAGTTTTTATCATCATGGTACCTCAGGTTTTGGCGGGTAAAACTAATAAAAATTGTGGATTCGGATATTTATGTCCATTAATTTTGTACCCAATTGTTTTTATTGAATTGGGGAGATTTGTTTTGTTAATTGTTTGGGAATTATTTACTTATGGATGCCTGCTCCAGGTTTCTGAGTATGTTCATGGCCTCTTCCCTCTTTTTACCGCAGATGGCTTCTTCGGCTGTAAAGTTTTTGCATACATCCGGGCGGAGTGGAGAATGGAAAAGAGCGCAAAGAAAATCTTTTGTAAGATGCACGCAGGGTACTCCTGCCGGCTTGCCTTCAGGCATGCCCGGTATGGCTGAACTAATGGAAGGAGCAATACAACAGGCCCCGCAGTGTTTTCTACATTTCATAATATATCGGTTTAATTTTGAATTATTGGATTTGGGATGCAAATTTAGTCATCTTAATGACCTGTAACAAATTGAAAAAATTTAGCAGAACCATTCGACTAAGAGGACTACTAAAGCTTGTCATACGGTGAAGTTTTTTCTTTTGATTTGCTTGTTTTGTGCATTTTTCTTAAATTTTGCTCAGAATTTAGGTGAACTTTTGCTTTGATCTTTTTGGGCAGGGACTCATTAAGATTCTATTATACAAGTTATTATCGCTAATATTAATGAAAGTAATAAATCTATGATTATGAACAGAAGAAAATTTATTAAGACAGGAACTACTGCTGCTTCTTTGTTTGCTGTTAACGGTGCACTAAGTTATGCTTCGGCACCGGCCAGCCAGGGTAAGCAGGGGAAACATTCATTCAATTTAAACTATGCTCCTCATTTCGGGATGTTTAAAAACAGTGCAGGTGATGATCCGGTTGATCAAATCAAATTTATGGCTGATGTTGGATTCACTGCACTGGAAGATAACGGAATGAAGGGCAGGGATAAATCCATGCAGGAGAAAATTGCCGCAGAGATGAGCCGTCGGAATATGAAGATGGGTGTTTTTGTAGCCCACGAGATCAGTTGGAGTGAGCCCAACCTGACCAGCGGAGATAAAGAGGCCCGGGATAAATTTCTGAAAGAGATCCGCGAATCGGTGGAAGTAGCCAAAAGGGTCAATGCAACCTGGATGACCATCGTTCCCGGACATCAGGATCTAAGTAAAAACATGGGGTATCAGACGGCCAATGTGGTGGAAAGCTTAAGAAGGGCCGCCGAGATCCTTGAACCCCATGATTTGGTTATGGTTCTGGAAGTGTTGAATTTTTATAATCATCCCGGGCAATTTCTCCAGAAGATGGGGCAGGCTTATCAGGTATGCCGGGCAGTGGACAGTCCATCCTGTAAAATCTTGGCTGACATCTATCACCAGCAAATTCAGGAAGGTAACCTTATTCCCAACATTGACATGGCCTGGGATGAGATTGGATACTTTCAGCAGGGAGATAATCCGGGTAGAAATGAGCCTACTACCGGTGAGATCAATTTTAAGAATGTATTTAAGCATATATATGATAAGGGATTCAATGGCATACTGGGAATGGAACATGGAAAGTCAATGGAAGGCGAAGAAGGTGAAAAGGCATTGATCGATGCCTATGCCCAGGTGGATAGCTTTGAGAGTGGCTAATGAGCTTTTCCTTAGGATTGATAAAGTATGCTATTATCATTAAAAAAAGAGATTGCGGCAGCCGCAATCTCTTTTTTAATGATAATATAAATCATATCGCTCTTTTCTTAATCCTCCGAACCAGGTACCGGAACCTCGGAATCGACCAGATCACTGGAGCCTAAAGAGGTAAGCGATTCAGGACCTCCTTCGGGTCCGAGCTGGTGGCTCGACTTCATCATCTGATCCCAGGTAACTTCTTCGCCGGTATATGCAGACATTCTGCCCATTATTGCACAAAGTGTTGACTTGGCCGTAAATTCTGCCTCATTAACAGGTTCATCTCTTCGAATGGAGGTTACCAGGTGAATATGCTCCTGAAGGTAAGGGCTGTTAACATCCTCGGGTTCCTCGTAGGTCCAGACCTTTTCACCGTTTGGTTTGGCTATGTAACTGGAGCAGTCGGAATAACCGTTTGTACCCCTTACAAATTCCGAAACATTATTTACACAGCCATCAATCTGTCTGCACATGCTATGTACGTGAATATCGTTTTCATATACAAAATCGACGCTGAAATTGTCGTACTGATCGCCGGTGACCCTGCGGTGTCTTGAACCAAATCCTACTGCGCGCTCGGGGAACTTACCACCCATGAACCAGTTAATTACGTCAATGTTGTGTACATGCTGTTCTGTGATGTGATCGCCTGAAAGCCAATTCCAGTTTACCCAGTCGCGGAGCATGAATTCCATATCGCTCCATTCGGATTTTCTTTCTCTATACCAGAGTTGCCCCATGTTCCAATAGCAGTTGGCAGCGACGATATCACCGATTTCACCGCGCATGATACGTTTGTATGCTTCGATGTAGCTATCCTGATGATGGCGTTGTGTGCCTGTGATTACCGTTAATCCAAGGTCATCGGCCCTTTTTGATGAGCTGATTATTGAACGGGCGCCAACAGGGTCAACAGCCAGGGGCTTTTCCATAAATACATGCTTATGCGCGTCTATACAAGCTGCAAAATGCAAAGGTCTGAAATAAGGTGGAGTTGCCAGAATTACAACATCTACATCAGAATCAATCACTTTTTTATAAGCGTCAAATCCAATAAAACACTGATCGTCCGGAACCTCCTGGTCGGTTTGTTCTTTGATTTTTTCACGGCTTTCTTCCATCTTATCTTCAAAAACCTCGCCCATGGCTACTAATTCCAGGTTAGGACCGGCGTTGAGAAAATTGATCGCAGCCCCGGTACCTCTTCCACCGCAGCCTACGAGACCTGCTTTCAGTGTTTCTCCATCCGGAGCCTCATTTAAAAGAGGCGGCAGTCCGAGTTCTGCTTGAGTACCTCGGCTACACGAAGATAACCAGTTAGCGGTTAACGCCATACCAGCTACTCCAAGAGCACTTTTTGTAAGAAACTCTCTTCTTGTCTGTTTATTTTTATGTTCCATATTAAAGCAATTATTTAAAGTTAACCATTAATTTTCATTTTTTTGATACTCACAAACTACCCTGAATCCTACATGGTTGGCATCCGAATACCACCATACGCTTTTTGGCTGTTGGGGGTCGGTTTCCATCCATTTCTCTGTCCGGGTATGTTCTCTTTCTGCACATCGGACACCGGCTGCCCCATCTTTAAAAGATCCACCTTTGATTACATATTCTTCACCCGAGGAAGGTCCCTGGGGATTGACAACCTGTTCTTCATAGGTTTCATAGATATTTGGATCATAGTAATCACTACAGAATTCCGCAACATTGCCCAGCATGTTTTTAAGTCCGAAAGGATTTGATTGCACATTTTCCGGAGGTTGCGTTCTTGCGTTGCTGTTCATTTGGTAGATGACATAAGTGTTGATGACAGATGTATCGGCTCCAAAGATGGAGGAGAACAGGCCTTTCTGTGAATATTTTTTGGGACTTCCTTCGAAAAAATAAGCTCCTTCTGTGTTTCCTCTGGCTGCGTATTCCCATTCGGCTTCTGTTGGTAACCGGTAATTCTTTCCGGTTTTTTCACTTAACCAATGACAGAATACTTCGGCTGCATAATGGGTCATAGTAATCGCAGGTCGGTCTCCACGTCCCCATCCCTGGTCGGGATTGCCATAGGGTGGAGTGGGCCCTGTTATACCGTCTACCATTTCCTCCGGAGGTATTCCGTAATCGTCGGGCCTTCCTTCTGACATGGTTTTTGAGAAAAAACTAAGGAAAGCATCCCATGTTATTTCAACCCTTGCCATAAAAAAGCTGTCTACTTTAGCCTCTACTTGCGGCCCCTCGTCTTCATCTCTGAAAGGCTCATCTTTAGGACTTCCCATTGTAAACGTGCCTCCGGGGATGGCCTTCATATCAAAGCTTACCGCCGTTCCCGGGATATATTCAGTATAATCAGTAAACGAGTCAATTTTTGCAGGTTCATTGTAAGGCTCAATTTCTTCTTCTTTTTCCTGCATTCCAAAAGTTACATTTTTAGCATCCACTGCATCCTCATCATAATGACCTACATGTAGGTGGCAATTGATACAACGAACGGTTTCTTCATTTTGGGAGTAATGTAGATGGCCTTCTTCGCCTTCTTCTGATAATCCTTTGGGAAATAAATTTTCATGGCATTTCAGGCACGAGCCTTCATATACATGACCTTTTGCGTATTCAAGCTGGGATTTTTGATCCCAGTTGATCTCATCAATGTCCTTGAAGAGTTTTCCATACACATCGCGACCGCCGGTTATGGCCTTTTCAGTCAGGTAATACAGATCCCCCGGAGGAGGCAAATGGCATTCTACACAATGCACTACAACACCACTTTCGTTGTCATAATGGGTAGATTGTTTCCAGGATTTTGTAGAGTGGGGATGGACGTGGCAAGAAGCGCAAAAATCGTCCGTCGAAGTTATTTTCATTATTTTATTACCCCCCAGGAATATTATAAAACCGACAAGTATACCAATGATGAATAATGTGGTGTAGGTTTTCTTGATAAGTTTTCTTTTCATGAATTCTGTTTTTCTTGACAACCGTTGAGTTTATTTAATTTGGGTGTGTAAAAGTACGCAAAATGTAAAATTATACAAAGTATTTTCTTTTTTTTCATTCATTCTAAATTATTCACCGGTGATTTTTCAGAAGTTATTTGATCAAGGGGTCGGAATTTTATGTTCTTTAATGCCGCAGTAGTCCTCCACGAACAAATGCCTAGCGGGCGTGATAACATTACCTCCGGGCGCACAGAGAACTTATGATTCTTTATATTTACATCAACCACTTGCTTTTTGTCAATCCAGACCTGAAGTGTTTGATCGGTAACACAAACACGGATGTGGTACCACTGTTGTTTTTCAAATTTCATCAGCCGTTGGGTGAAATTTTCCGATGCATCCTTACCATCGATATTGCTGATCCCTACAACTGTTCCGCCCCAGCCACCAACGATAAGCGTACAAAATTCATCCCGGACCGGAAAGGTCAATCCGCAGAAAAAATCATTACCTCTTACGCGCATGGCATCCAACACCATTTCATAATTTTCTTCCGGAAATTCCTGTTGCCAGGTGACGCCTGTGCAACCGTCTCCCATTCCCAGAATAATTTTTCCCTCGGATTCATCTACGCGAACCGCTCCCTGAGGTCCGAAATTAGTCACTTGCCACCCGGCCAGTGTTTGTCCGTTAAACAAAGGCCGCCATCCCAGAGAATCTGGTTCAGCCTCGTAGCCTACCGGGGTAGGACCATTGATTTCCCGGGAATTCTTATTTTCCAGGATAAAATGATGCAGAAAGAAAATCCCCGCAACAATAAAAATGGCCACCAGGATAATGAATAAGTAACGGGATTTTATAGAAAAACTCATTAAAGGTTAAAAATTTCTTACTTCTTCTTATATATTAATCTATTCTTTTAAACATCAGAAGCCTGAAATCTATAGCCTGGTCTCCCGGAATCTTTGTCGCTTCCAGGGTCAGTGTTCCCTTGCCTTCTTCCAGGTGGATGGTACCCAGGTTCATGGGCTTGAAGGCTTTCACATAAGATTCCTGGCGCTTCACCCGGTCGTTTTCCATTCCCCGAAGCGGTGGATCGTGGGCTTCGTTTATTTTACCCGAAACTTCGGCTGATCCCAGGCTCAACTTAATGGTCGATCCCAGGTTTTTCCGGGAACAGGTATAGTATAGTTCCACTTTGTAGTCACCTTCACTGATCACTTCTGTGTCCCAAGTGACTTTGTCTGAGCTGGCCGTCCAGTTGGTGAAGAAGGTACAGTTAGGGAATCGGTTGGAGCGCTCAATGTTGCCGTGGGCTTTCCCGTCGCGGGCAGGCATCTGGGTGTACTGAAAATCGGGATGTCCGATGGGGAATGGCCGGCTTTCTTTGTCGATCTCAGCGGTCATCTCTTTTTCCCACCCGGCCAGTGAATCCTGAAGGCGATCAGCCACCCGTGGATGCTTATCGGACACATCGATATACTGGCCCCGGTCTTTGTTGATGTTGAACAGGCTGCCCTTATCGTCGAGCCTGTACTGCTGGCTTCTGACACTGGCTTTTCCTCCCCAGTAAGCATAAAGGAGGCGGTTGTTCCATGAGTCATCGTTTCCAAACAGCAGGGGTTCCAGGCTGACTCCTTCCAAAGGTTT
>JBNJFN010000179.1:0-6457 GCA_051746885.1 Bacteroidota bacterium
CTTTTAGGCATGCTGACCAGTTGCGCAAGCGGGGTTAGTGTTGTCAATATTAATAACGGATTTGGCGCTGGTTATATAGCAAGTATGATCAATAAATTATAAACTTAATCGAGAGTTTGTGATTTCACCGACCCGAAGGGACTGTATCAGCTTTTTGGCGGGCTACCTTTTTTGCTGTTTTTAAATACTGATTTTAAATGCTGATTTTATGAAGAAAAAAATACCTCTTGTTGTATATATACTCTGGCTCCTAATGGCTATTCAAACATTACAGGGTTTGACGGGAGGTTTGCTTATGCTCCTGGATCCAACCGGGAGATCCCTTCGTATGCCGATGATCTTTTTGATGGGGTCGCCATTTCAGGATTACTTTGTACCGGGATTATTTCTGCTGGTATTTCTTGGGATTTTACCCATGCTGAGTCTTATCGGATTGATGACCAACAGCTGGAAGTGGCCCAATTTGATCAATATTTATAAGGATCGCCATTGGGGCTGGACCTTTTCACTCTACGTGGGTTTGATACTCGTTTTATGGATGGATTTCCAAATAAATTTTATCGGTTATTGGCATATGGTTCAGACCATTCATGCGTTTAACGGGGTTGTGATACTGATCTTTACCCTCCTGCCTCCTGTAATGAATTATTACAGAATAAAAGATGAAAGATGATTCCGTCAGGGTTCAGTTGAATACATTTATCTTTAAAAAAATTGATGAATTATCACAATTCACCTGGTAATGGTCGTTCATTACTTTGAAAAGAAAGGTTCTGAAAATCCTCTGGCGGGAAACATTATTTTTGCTGCATTGCTGGATAATACTTGCTAACATTACATAATGGATCCGGATAGTTATCCCCTGGAAACTGTCAGGCAAACATTAATTGAACGGTATGTAAAACATTCAAAATAAGCATAACATGAAAAGATTTAAATTATTGAAGTATACCTTTGCAGGATTGCTTTTAATTTTGCCTTTTTATGCAACTGCTCAGGATATAAGCGCAAAAGAGATCGTGGAAAAAGCTGAGGATCAATGGCAGGGAGAAAAGACAAGCATCAGCCGGATGACTATGAAGATTATCCGTCCAACCTGGGAAAGGACCATTAAAATGAAGAGTTGGATCAAGGGACGGGATTTTGCACTTACCTTGATTACTGCACCGGCAAGTGAAGAAGGGCAAACCTTTCTGAAAAGGGGTAATGAAATGTGGCACTGGATGCCATCTATCGGGAGATTAATAAAACTACCTCCCTCGATGATGTCTCAGGGCTGGATGGGATCCGACTATACGAACGATGACATCCTCAAGGAATCATCTATTGTTGTGGATTATCACCATAGCTTATTGGGTGAGGAAAAAGTGAACGGTACCCTATGCTATAAGATCAACATGAAACCTAAGGAAGATGCCGCCGTGGTGTGGCACAAGGTAATCAAGTGGATTTCCAAAGAACATTTTAATCCGTTAAAATCGGAATATTATGATGAAGACGGGGAATTGGTGCGCACAGAAATATTGTCGGAAGTCAATGAGATGGATGATCGCATGATTCCTACCCATATTGAGGTGATACCCGAGGAGAAGAAAGAAAAAAGGACCGTGCTGGAATTGAATGACATCAAATTCAACCGTGAGATTCCCGACAACTTCTTTTCCCAGCAAAACATGAAACGAGTACGACCCTGAAAAATACGACGGAGAAGCAATGAAGGAATATATCAAATTGGCATGGCGAAATATCTGGCGTAATAAGCGGAGAACATTAATTACAGCAGCCTCCATCTTTTTTGCAATTTTTTTTGCACTGATCATGAGATCCCTACAGTTAGGGAGCTATAGCAACATGATCGATAATGCGGTGAAGCTGTATTCAGGGCATATTCAGATACATGCTTCGGGATACTGGGAGAACAAGTCTATAAACAATACGCTTGTTCAGGATGAGGATCTGGTGGAGATTATCCGTAACAATGAGCATATTAAACAGATTGTACCCAGGCTTGAGTCCTTTGCACTTGGATCTTCGGGCCCCCAGACAAAGGGCGTTTTGGTTATGGGCGTTGATCCCCAAAAGCAGGATAACATGTCGAAACTTTCAGGGAAGCTGGTTGAAGGGGAATACTTTAAACCCGGCGAGCAGGCTGCAATTATAGGAAAAACCCTTTCCGGGTATCTTCAACTGGGAGTGAACGATACACTGGTGCTATTGGGTCAGGGATATCATGGTGCCACAGCAGCAGGGAAATACCCGGTCAGGGGTATTGTTCAGATACCCAAACCCGATCTGGATAACAAAGTAGTTTATTTGCCCCTTAGCACAGGTCAGGAAATGTATATGGCCTACAACCGTTTGACTACACTGGCCTTGAACCTTTATGACCACAAGGATCTTGATGAAACAGTTTCACAATTGAAAGAAGCTTTACCAGATGATCAATACGAAGTCAAATCATGGAGAGAGATCATGCCTGAGCTGGTGCAGCAAATTCAGTCTGACAACGCCAGCGGATGGATCTTGCTTGCCATACTATATATGATCATTGCTTTTGGTGTATTTGGGACGGTGATGATGATGATTACCGAACGCAAAAGAGAATTTGGGGTTATGATAGCTGTGGGTATGCATAAGTCCAAACTAGCTCTGATCGTTACACTCGAGATGATCTTCATTGGTCTGCTGGGATTGATTGCCGGTATTATTGGAAGTATGCCGGTTATTCTTTATTTTCATTACAATCCCATCCGGCTGGGTGGTGAAGTGGCAAAGTCCATAGAGACTTTCGGCATTGAGCCCATCATGCCCATGGCATGGCAGGCCGATTTTTACGTCAATCAAACCATTATTGTGGCTGTTATTGTGATCATTTCCGTTCTTTATCCGATATATAGTATCACGAGAATAAAAGCAGTTAAGGCAATGCGCGGATAAGCCATTAATCACTTAAACAAACTACATTATGATCTTTTCAATAGCGTGGAAAAATGTCTGGAGAAACCGTATGAGGAGCTTGATCGTCATGATTGCGGTAACCATAGGAATGATCGGTGGTATTTTTTCCTCTGCAGTATTTAAGGGAATGTCAGACCAACGGGTTAATGAAGCCATTAAATATGAAACCAGCCATATACAGATTCACCATCCCAAATTTATGGAGAATCAGGAACTGAAATATACCCTTGATAATTCCGGGGAAATGGCTGATCAGATAGAGGCTATGCCGGAGGTGCAATCGATGAGCAGTAGAATGGAGATCCCGGTGATGATTAAGTCTACTGCCACAGGTACCGGTGTTCAGCTTATGGGTATCGATCCCGAAAAAGAGCGGGAGGTAACCGCCATTTTTGATGCCGTTTATGACAGCACCGATTTGATTGAACAATACGGTTTCGAAGATCCCGAAAGGATCAGCCGGTTTTTAAAAGATAGCTGTGGCAGCTATTTTGGGAAGCAAAGCCGGTCTAATCAAATTGTGATCGGTGAGGAGCTGGCTGAAAAGTTGAAAGTAGATGTCAAATCAAAGGTGGTGGTTAACCTGCAGACCACCGATGGCAATTTAACCGGAGGCGTGTTCCGTGTAGCCGGAATATACCGAATCACCAATTCTGCTTTTGAGAACACAGTGGCTTTTGTTGAAAAAGATGCCCTGGCTGAGCTGACCGGCTTGAATCAGAGCAGTGCACACGAACTGGCTATTCGGCTTAACGACGATAACGAGCTTATAACCTTTATGAATAAGCTTGAAGCACAATACCCCGACCTGAGCGTTATGTCGTGGAAAGATATTCAGCCTGAACTGGGCATGATTACCGAATGGCTGGATGTTATGCTTTATTTTGTTATGGTGATTATTCTGCTGGCCCTCGGGTTTGGTATTGTCAATACCATGCTGATGGTAGTAATGGAGAGGGTTAAGGAGCTGGGGATGCTTATGGCCATTGGGATGAACCGGATAAGGGTGTTTACAATGATCATGCTGGAGACGATCTTTTTGTCTCTTACCGGTGGAGTGGTCGGGATGGTGCTTGCTGCCTTTCTGATTAATTATTTTGGTGAAACAGGAATCAACCTGAAAGCATTTACTCAAGGACTTGAAGCTATGGGTTATAATCCGATGCTTTATCCGGAGATTGGCACAGCCTTTTATTTTTCCATAACGGTATTGATTATTCTCACAGCAATTGTTGCCTCCGTTTATCCTGCAATCAAAGCTCTTAAGATGAATCCCGCGGAGGCTCTCAGAATTGAATTATAAATACAAAGATAATCTTACAAACCAGTAAAACGGGAAGCAATGAAAATATTAACGCTCAATAATGTCCACAAGATCTATGAAGAAACAGAAGTCAAGGTGCATGCCGTAAATGGTATAGATATGGAATTTGAAAAGGGGGAGTTTTCTGCTATTGTAGGTCCTTCCGGAAGTGGAAAAACCACTTTGCTGAATATGATCGGTGGTCTTGATCAGCCTACTGAAGGTGAGATCATTATTGACAGCACCAATATTGGAGATCTGAAACCCTCCAAATTAATTGATTTCAGAATGTACAACATAGGTTTTGTCTTTCAGGCCTATAATCTTATACCGGTATTAACTGCAAGGGAGAATGTAGAATTCATTATGCATTTGCAGGGTTGGCCCAGGAAGGAAAGGCAGGCGAGGTCAAAAGAATTACTTGAAGCAGTTGGGTTAGGCGACCGCATGGATTCCCGCCCATCCAAAATGTCCGGGGGGCAGCAGCAGCGCGTAGCCGTAGCCCGTGCGCTGGCTTCTAAACCCAAGTTTGTTTTGGCTGATGAACCCACAGCCAACCTTGATTCCAAATCTACGGAAAACCTGTTGGATATTATGGAAAAATTGAACCGCGAGGAACAGATGACTTTTATTTTTTCAACACATGATTCCCGCGTGGTAAAAAAAGCTCATAGGGTAATCAATATTGAAGATGGAAAAATAAACAGCGATAAAATTCAGGAAAAAGAGTGATTTATGGGGTTTATATACAATGTGTTTTCGAAGCGGAATATTTTTTTGATTGGCTTTCTTTTATTTTTGAAATTTCCCCTGGCTCAGGATACCAGTGGAGTTGATAATTTATCCGTTAACGGTTACCTGAAATATATGAATACCATTATGGATCGGGAGGGTCTTACCTGGATCAATGAGAGCATGTTTCATAACCGTTTCGATTTTCGCTGGGATCCTTCCCGGAGCTTCAGAGCCGGAGTGGGTATGCGGAATCGTTTTATATATGGTGACCTGGTTGAATCATTTCCATCTTATGACAAGCTGATCAGCAGAGATTACGGTTATCTTCACAAATTAACCGGAAATGTAATAAAAGAAGATTCTTATATTTTCAATACCTCTGTCGACAGACTGTGGGTCAATTTTACGCAGGGGGATTTTGAAGCGAAAATCGGCCGTCAGCGTGTCAACTGGGGGCAGTCCTACGTATGGAATCCCAACGATATTTTCAATGCCTATTCTTTTTTTGATTTTGATTATGAAGAGAAACCCGGTAGTGATGCCATTCGGTTGATGTATTATCCTTCGTTTACTTCAACCACCGAACTGGCGGTTAAGGTTAACCGAGACGAAGAGATTACGGCTGCCGGGTATTACAGGATGAATAAATGGGGCTATGACTGGCAATTTCTGGGTGGCATTTTGAATGACGATGAATATGTAGCCGGTATGGGATGGTCAGGCAATATCAAAGATGCCGGATTGAACGGGGAGATGACTTACATCCATCCTGAAAAGGATGTTGCAGATACCAGCGGTTTACTCCTGGCATCAATATCGGCCAACTATATGTTCAGCAATTCACTGTTCTTACAATTCGAGGGTTATTATAATGGCAACTTTGAGCACATGGATCTGAACAGTTTTACAAATTATTACTACAGGCCTTTAACTGTTAAAACCCTTTCGTTCAGCAAATTTTCGTGGTTCGGGCAGGCATCCTATCCCATCCACCCATTATTGGATGGCACTTTGTCGTTCATGTATTTTCCCGATATCGACGGATTTTTTGTAAATCCTTCCATGCAATATTCGTTAACCAATAATGTTCAGCTTTCAGCATTTGCTCAGCTTTTTGAAGGGAAGTTTGCCGGCGCGAAGAAAGAACGGATAAATTTTATATTTTTCCGGTTTAAATGGAGTTTTTGATCTATGATGAACTGGGATACCCTATTATCTGCCAAACGCTTTGGCCTGGAGTGCCGCAGCATCAGCACAACTGCTGATGCCCGTTCACAATTTCAGAGAGATTTTGACAGGATTATTTTTTCTTCTCCTTTCCGGCGGTTACAGAATAAAACACAGGTATTTCCCCTACCTGGGAGCATTTTTGTTCACAACAGGCTGACTCATAGTCTGGAAGTGGCCAGCGTCGGGAGGTCCATTGCGAACCGGGTGGCGATGAAACTTCAGAACAGAGCG
>JBNJFN010000180.1:0-6443 GCA_051746885.1 Bacteroidota bacterium
TCAAGGGCGATTGTCCTTACTGTATATTCCCCCATATGTTGCTGGGTTTCTAAAACCAGTCTGGATCCATCCTTTTTATGAATTTCCAGAGCTTCATATATATCAGGTAGTTCTCCTCCTCCCTTCTCAAAGCTTACATCAACCACCGGACCTATAACCTGGATAATCTCTCCAACATTTTCAGCCATCGTATAATATTTTATTAAAAATCAATGGGCAAATTTAAAATATTTATTATCTTATGATACCAAAATCACTCAACGAAATTAAGTAATTTTGCTAATAAACCATCAAAGTGTTCGTTATTCATTAAAACACAAAGAATTTATGAAGGCAAAAAGAATTATATTCATCTTTCTGGTTGTTACAATTTTCAGCTTGTCAGCCCGCGCTCAGGTGATAAAAGCCGGGCTGGGAGACGAATTGCGGCTGGATCCTCCTGTAAGTCTATTAACAAAAATGACCTTCGACCTGGAATTTCTGGACCCCAACTTAAGGACCTCACTGGACTTTATTTTTCTGCCGGAGCTTAGTGGAAACCTGGACATTCATTATTCTTTTCTAAGCAAGGAAAATCTGAATCCTTACGGAATCGCTGGAGTCAATTTTTCCAGTATGTCAGGATTCAACCTGGGAGGAGGTTTGAATATACCCATCAAAAACGACCTGGATGGATTTGTTGAAGCGAAATACATTTTCAAATACAATCCCGAACCCTCCTTAAAATTTGGCCTTCTTTTTATATTATGAAGAAAGTGGTTGTACTACTTTTTCCTTTTTATCATACTAAAGGCAAGGTCTTGTAAGGGTTTTTTCACCTCATCGCTTTTAGATATCTGATTCAGTGTAATAAGGGCGAATTTAAAGTATTCTTCTGCTTTATCCGCTGTGAGTTGTTTTATCCCCTGTCTAAGGTAAATCTCCTTAACTTGTCGTACCTTTGATTGGGGATCAATCTGTTTATTCCCGATCAACTGGTCCAGCCTGTCCCTGTCTGCCTTATCACTTTTCTCATAAGCTTTGATCAGAAGATAGGTTTTTTTATCGGAAAGAATATCGCCTCCTATATTCTTTCCGAATGCCTGTTCATCTCCAAAACTATCCAGATAATCATCCTGAAGCTGAAAAGCCATACCCAGGTTTTTTCCAAATTCAAAAAGCGTATCGGCTTCGCCGTCATTGGTACCGCCGATTAAGGCTCCCATTTTAAGGCTGCAGGCAATTAGTTCTGCGGTTTTCAATTCGATCATTCTTAAATATTGCTGTTCGGAAACATCATGGGTTGTTTCAAAATTCATATCATATTGCTGTCCTTCACAAACCCGCAACGCCGATTGATTAAAAACCCTGTAAACTTTTTGAGCCGCTCTTCCCGCATAATCAAATATAAAGTCATAAGCCCTTATGAACATGGCATCTCCTGAGAGAATGGCAGTATTGGTATCCCATTTGGCATGTACAGTTGGTTTGTTTCTGCGCACACTAGCTTTGTCCATGATATCATCATGAACCAAGGTGAAGTTATGGAAAATTTCTACTCCTATGGCAGGCATCAAAAATGACTCTATATCAGAAGTGTATAAATTTGCAGCCATAAGCAAAAGGGCAGGCCTCAATCTTTTCCCACCTGTATTTAGCGAATAGGAAATGGGCTCATATAACGCTTCGGGTTCATGAACAAAATTTTGTGCGGCAATGGTCTTTTGGATGATTCTCTGAATTTCTTCAAAATGATACATAATTGCGAAACATTGGATTATAGCCTTATAAAATTACAACAATTCATACATCTCTCCAATAAATTTATATAATATCAAAACTTATATAAATTCATTCCGTATTATACAGAAAACAGGTTCTTTCTTTATTTGTTCTTAAAATGCAGTTCATATGGCTTTTATGCGCTGCATTTTTAAATATAGTTTGGAAAACATCAAATTAATAACTAAATTTCGCATTAATAAAATTTTTCGTTGTATGAGAAAAGATACCATCCTCGTACCCTGGGACTTTACAGAAGTAACTGAAAATGCATTTCTGCATGCCCTTAAACTCTCAACTCATTTGGAAAACAAAATTCAGTTAATTCATATTGTAAAGAACGAAAACCAGCAAAAGGGAGCTGAGAGAAGACTTAACAATGACATTGAAAGGCTTTCTGCCAAATATAGCGTTTCGATTGAACCGGTAGTCCGTGCTGGAAGCTTATTTCAAGAGATCAGTGATTATGCCTCAGATCATAACATAAGTTTGGTTGTGATGGGTACACACGGCATTAAAGGTGTTCAGAAATTAACCGGCAGTTGGGCTTTAAAAGTAATTATAGGTTCAAAAGTGCCATTTATCGTTATTCAGGGTCCTCCCTCCAAAAGTGAAGTATTCAGAGATATTGTGTTCCCATTGGATTATAAACAGGAAGGAAAACAAAAAGTAAACTGGGCACTATTTCTGGCCAAATATTTCGACGTCAAAATTCACATCATCACTCCAAAGACAAAAGATTCCGGTTTACAGAAAAAAACAAAACTAAATATCAATTTTGCCGAAAAAATATTTAAGAATCACAACATTACCTACGACATCCAAACCATTGAATCCAGCCAAATAGGGAAAAAAACGGTGGATTATGCCATTGAAATAGATGCCGACATGATTCTGATAATGACCACAAAAAACATTGATTTCACGGATTATATGCTTGGAGCCAAAGAGCAATACATCATTGCCAATCAGGCACAGATACCTGTTATGTGTGCCAATCCACGGACAGATATAAACAGGTACGGTAGTTTTAGCGCTACGGGAGGCTAATAAAAAACTATATGATCCGACCCTTTACAGAATTCAGAATTTCATTGTATAATAACCCTCAACATGAAAGGGGAGTGATCATAAAATAACCCACAAGAATCAAAGCAGGAGCTGTTGCAGCTTCAGGAATAATCAGGAAGAGGGGCTCAAAAAAGTGCCAGGCCAAATAACAAAGCAATAACCTATGCGGTAAGGCCTGTTTTTCCCCCTTCGGCTATACCGGCCGCACTTTCAATATAGGTAGTCACTGCACTGGTAACGAGAAGAGAACTAAAGTAGTACCAACTGCATCTAAAAACAAAGCTTGTTTAGCCCCGGGCAGGCGTCCGTCCTTATCCAGCATTCCTGCTTTAGCACCAACACCAATAAGGGTACCGACTGCACTGAACATATCCACAAACAAAAGGGTAAACAAGATAACCATCATGTTGGAGGAAAAAATCTTGTCAAGCTGAATTTGCCTATCCCCATAGAAAATTACCTTTTGTTTCGTAAAATCCTGAGGCGAATAGCCGGGAAGAACCTGAAAGATTCATACTCCTGTAAGCCAAATAATTTAAAAAACCGTTTTCGTCCGATTCGTCGCAGCCGGATACTTTCAAAGTAGGAAATAATCCTGTTCAGTACATCAAAATATAGAATAACATACCACATAAAAATGGCAAGCCAAATCCGGATCATGTTGAACCAAAAGGTATCGATCTTCAGGTCACCTATGAATTTCGCAGGAGCAAAGTAATGGGCTCTTCCTATGGGGGAATCAGGCAACCGGTAGACCGGATCCCTTAAATAGATGATCTCCTGATCTTCAATATAATAACTATTCAATTGGTCTGAATTTTCCACCAAAGTAGCCAGGCGCTTATTATGATACTTATCCTTCAATGCCTGATATTGTTCTTCTCCTCCCAATTCCTTGATAAGATCATCGCGAATACGTTGCTTCTTGTCTTTGGCAGACGAATACCTTGACGAAGCCATACTTTCAAGTGTATCCAAAAGGGTTCGGGTTTGAGCCTTAAATGCTCCGACAGACTGCCGGTCTACTTCATTAAAAGGTTCATATTCTACAGGATACCGCTCGGATAATTCATCCAACTCATTTTGCAACAGGCCGATTCTGCTTCTCGCTCCGGATGTGAGCGTATCTTCTTCTATCTGACTTAAGGCCGATTCCATTAAAGGAAGGCGATAAGCCTGATCAAAAAAAATAGTGCTTATGGTGGACTCGGTTTGGAAAAAATGTTTCTCAAATTCATTTTCTTTAAACTGAGTGACTACCAATGCCTCATATGCCCATCTTGAAGTAATCAGATTTCCAATGACAGGAACGTATTTTTCGGATTTAACCGATTGGTGCATATTGCGAAAATCAATAACCACCCCGCTAAACAACAATTGAGGTACAAGAATCAGTGGTACAAGGATATAAATGGCCACAATGGATTTAAAACCGGAGGAAATATTTAGCCCTATCATATTGGCCCAACAAGCAGTAGTAAACAAGATGAAAAAATAGGCAAGAGACATCTCTTTTATCTCGAGAATGTTATTTCCAATAAGTGTATAAGCCATCATGTGAAAGGCCGAAATAATGATAAGTACTAAAACTTTAGCATTCAGGTAACTGGACCTGCTCAGGTTCAGGAATTTTTCTCTTTCTAAAAGTTTTTTGTCCTTAAAAATTTCCTCGGCACTTATAATCAATCCCAGAAAAAGAGCCACAATAACGCTCATAAAAAGATATCCGGGAATATTGGGATTGTCTCTGAAAATATATTCACTAACGCTCCCGCCTATATTTGAATTTTTTGTAATAAAAGCCAGGAGAAGGGCCAATATAGGAGCTTCAAATATCACAAGCAGTAAATACTGTTTGTTGGCTAGTTTTGTCAGCACATCCCGTGTAAAATAGATACGGAGTTGTTTGAGCCGGCTGGGAATACTAAAATCAGAATGGGGAATAACGCGTTTGTAAGGGCGTCTGATCCTTTGAATAATAGGATCTATATTTTTCATGTATTTTTTATACCATTCCTCCGGGGATATTTTGCGTTTGCGGGTAAGTCTGCCATCCACATCAACCACGCGGGATTCAATATTTCTTAATATCTGTTCAGTTTTGATATTCCCACAGGTGGGGCATTCGCTCTGCTCTGAATCCACAAAATTGTTCATCCGTTTAAAATAGGTAATGGCATCCACCGGATTTCCATAATAGATGATGTGCCCTCCCTGATCGATCACCAGCAATTTATCAAGCATTTTAAAGATATCCGAAGAAGGCTGATGTATATTACTAAATATTAATCTGCCTTTAAAAGTCTGCCTTTTCAGCATCAGCACAACTTTCTCCGAATCTGCAGAAGACAATCCTGAAGTGGGTTCATCCACAAACAACACTGAGGGTTCCCTCATGAGCTCGAGGGCAATGTTCAGTCGCTTTCGCTGTCCCCCACTCAAAAAGGTATTCAAGGAATTTCCCACACGAAGATCACGGGCATCATCCAGATCAAAACTTACCAGCGAATTTTCAACCACATCCCTGATTTGTTCCTCGGTATAATTGCTGAAACAAAGCCTGGCATTATAATAAAGATTCTGAAATACCGTAAATTCAGTTATTAGTACATCATCCTGGGGAACAAACCCAATAACTCCCCTTAACTTTTCATTGTCTTCATGAATGTCAAATCCATTAATGGTGATATTCCCTCTTTGGGGCTTCAGATTACCGTTCAAAAGATTCAGCAGGGTGGATTTTCCGGATCCGCTGCTTCCAATAATTCCAATCAGACGGCCGGACTCCTCCGTCAGTGTAAAAGGTTTGATCCCGTTGGGGCTATTACCGTATGAATACTCGATATTATTTGCATTAAATACAAATTGGGTTTTTGCTGTGTCCTGAATAAATTTTCCAGAAACCCAGGTGTAATAAATGGACCCAAACTTTGAGTTTTTAATGACCCCCCCAAACGACCAAATATAGGAACGATAAGGTTTTATTGCCTGTCCATGTAGCATCAGGCTATCAGCACCATAATATCGAAGAACAAAAGTGTTGGAACTTCTTATATACAGCACCACTATTCTTCCGCTCAACCGCCTGATATACATGTGTTTTATATCCTCCTCAGGTACCTCCTCCGAATCGATAATAAGCAGATTTCGCCTGTACCGGATTCTATCTATATGGCCGAATGTGAATTCCTTAATGTCTTTATATTCTTCTTCATCAATCTTAAGCTTTTCGGCGGTACTATCAACAAAATTGATCTCAAACCGGGTAACTTCCTTGTCAATGGAAATAAAATCAAGCAAATTGATAATTACCAGTATCTTTTCCTCCTTTTGAAACTCTTCATTTAACTGGTTACATAAATTTACAAGCCTCTCCTCCAAAGTTTTCCCGTGTATTACATCGTGAGCCGGATCCAGTGATTCAGGATGATAGTATCGTACCCGATAATCAAAATAATTCAGATACTCTTCAGCCAGTTCACTATCGAACTGCTGATGCAAAAAATCCCTAATTATCCCTCTTTTGTCTTCGATATCGCTTGATTTGTTCGCCTCTGAAACCAGTGCAAACAATCGCAATAACGCCTTCAATATCGACTCATTCATAGATA
>JBNJFN010000181.1:0-2726 GCA_051746885.1 Bacteroidota bacterium
TTTGATCCAGTATCCCCAGGAAATCATGCCCTACCTTTCCTATCTTAAGCTTTGCATCGGATTCTCTGCCGTCGGGCTCAAAATATTCCACAATCACCTGTTCACCTTTGACCGGGGCGACAGGAAAAACTTCCGAAGGCCGGTTATTGCGACTGGTGAATGCTCCTTTAATATGGTTGTGCTCCCTGTTATATACAAACAGTTTTGCCCCGGATGGTAATCGAAATTCATTAAATACCAGTGACAAGGAATGTGCATCCTCAGAATATATTGCCAATCTGTACAGTGTGCCATTGGCGAGCCGAATCCTATGCCCTTCTTCCTTTAAAAGGATATCTTGCTCAATCATCTTTGCATAACGCAATCCTTTGAAACGATGCCGGGAACGGCTTTCCTTCCGGAGCTTGTCGTAATCATACCCAGGCATCTTAACAACCGGAGGTTCAGGGTATCCGGCCTTATAAAGCAGACCATAAGGCAATTCTCCGGTTTCTATCTGGGCAAATGATCCAACTCCCTGAATAAGGAAGAACAGGCAAATAAAAAAAACATGAATGAAGCATCGGCACATAATACATCAATTGGTTATAACAAGATATTACCCCGATATGGGCTGGGCATATTTTTGTACGTCGTCGCCGGTAATTTGTTCGCCGCACAATATAATAAGCCGTTCCAAAACATTCCGAAATTCCCTGATATTGCCCGTCCATTTGATCTGTTGGAGCGCTTTTATGGCATCATCTGTAATGTCTCTTTTGGCAATTCCATATTCCTGGGATATCAACTGATTGAAATGATCCGCCAGCAGGGGAATGTCTTCTTTGCGTTCATCCAATGAGGGTACATGGATAATGATTACGCTCAGCCTGTGGTAAAGATCTTCCCGGAAATGGTTCCTGCTTATCTCTTCTTTCAGCTTTTTATTGGTAGCCGCAAGAATTCTTACGTCCACCTCTAGAACCTTATCGCTGCCCACCCGGGAAATCTTTTTTTCTTCCAGCGTTTTCAGCACCTTTGACTGGGCCGAAAGGCTCATATCCCCAATCTCATCCAAAAATATGGTTCCCCCGTGAGCCTGCTCAAACTTCCCCTTACGCTGCTTATGAGCTGAGGTAAAGGCTCCTTTTTCATGACCGAACAATTCACTCTCAATCAATTCGGAGGGTATGGCCGCACAATTCACTTCAACAAACGGCTGATCAGATCGGGGGCTCTTCTCATGGAGCCAGCGGGCCACCAATTCCTTTCCCGTACCATTTTCGCCGGTGATAAGCACACTTGCATCCGTGGGAGCCACCTTCTCAATCATCTCTTTAACGTGTCGGATGGATTCCGATTCCCCGACAATATCATAGGTTTTACTGACTTTCTTTTGCAGCCGTTTTGTTTCCTTTACAAGGTCCTTCTTCTCCAGGGCATTCTTAAGTGTAACCAAAAGCCGGTTAAGGTCGAGGGGTTTTTCAATGAAATCGAATGCTCCTTTTTTGATGGAATCAACAGCCGTATCGATACTTCCATGCCCCGAAATCATAATCACGGGAACATCCGAAGATACCTCCATCAGCCTGTCCAGCACTTCAAGTCCATCCATCTTGGGCATCTTAATATCAAGAAAAACCGCATCGTACTTGTTATTCTTAAAATAATCAATGCCTTCTTCCCCTTCCCGGGCAATATCTACTTCATAATTCTCATATTCCAAAATTTCCCTGAGACTCTCAAGAATGCTTTGTTCATCATCTATTACTAAAACCTGGGGCATAATGAAAATTTTAAGGATTAATATACTGATCTGCCACGCCTTCTTTGATCGAATAATCGGATTGAATCATCCTGTCAAAATCAAAATTTTGCATGATAAAATTAACAAATAAACTGGCCAATACAATCATATCTACACGGAACAACTCCAGCCCGGGCATCTGCTTCCTTTCTTCCGTAGTGGACAATATCAGTTTGTCATGCAAACGCTTAAACTGATCATAAGATATCTCATACCAAGGTTGTTGTGAGACTTCCGAGGACAGCACACCTTCTTCGATGAGCATATTTCTTACGGTCTGAAATGTTCCGGAGCAGCCTATCAACAGCTCCGGTTGATATTGCCGGATGGCCTTATAAATGGGCTGAAGGGCTTCTTCAAAATAGGTATCGATCTGTTCAATCTCATCTTGGGTAATGGGATCCGAAGGCTTAAAACGTTCAAGTATTCTTGCGATTCCAAAATCAATGCTTTTCTTCCAAAAATACCGTTTACGGCTGGCAATGATAAATTCGTTACTGCCTCCGCCTATATCAACGATCAGGGAAGTTTTGTCATCCATTTTGACAGCTTGCCTCACACCCCTGTAGATTAGTTCGGCCTCTTCATCTCCCGTAATGATTTTCACCTTAATGCCATACCGATGATTGGCCTCCCGGATAAACTCCTCCCCATTCTCTGCACTTCGAATGCCGGAGGTAGCAACAGCCAGAACTTTATCCACATTCCACTCCTTGGCAGCCTTCAAATGCCTCTCAATACCTCTCATTCCTCGTCGGAATGACTCTTCAGTAATTATCTTCTTTTGAATTCCACCTTCTCCGAGCTTTATACCCAGTTCACTCTTATATAACACGGACATTCGGCCTTCTGAAACTTCTGCGACCAGTAAATTGAACGTATTGGTGCCAAGATCAATTACTGCAGTTTTCATTATTCATATTTTTTACCCCTGTCAATT
>JBNJFN010000181.1:2826-6438 GCA_051746885.1 Bacteroidota bacterium
AAATTCACAGGGCCATCCATTGCTTCCATACCTTTGGATTCCAACCATTCTTTACATCGATCAAACAACATAAAAGCAGCTTCCTGATCCTTTATACATTCAAAAAATCCAATCCCCCCGGTTGGCTGATCGTTATTGTAAGAGGTTTTTTTGTCATAAAAGGCAGCCACCCTTCCGATTGCTTTATCTTTTTCATCCAACAAAAGCCATCTTATAGCCTCCCCGCTCCTAAAAAACTTATTTTCTTTGGGATCAAAAACACCTTCTATATCCTGATCCAACGGTCGTATCCAATTTTTCTCTCTTTTATAAAGACGAACAGGTAACCGTATAAACTCCTTGTTACGTTTTGGAGTATCCACTTCAACAATTTTAAACTTGTTATTCATAGAAAACACTGAGCATTTTATAATACATTCAAATTTCTTTGTCAATGGGGTAAATATAAAGAAATTTCCAAGCACCCAAAAACAACAACCGGTTTTATGCTTTATCCGACCATTTAAGCAAAATTCTGGCAATATTGGTAGCCCTCTCATTGATCACTTTTAAAAGGCCAAGAAGTTCCAGATGGGTTTTGCTGCTTGATATGGATTTATTCACTTCTTCCTTAAGCCTTTCATAATGTTGCTTCTCCAGTTCGATGGCCATATTTCTGTATTTTTTAAACTTTTTTTTCATGTGTTTTGCCTTCTCGAGATTTACTTCCCTTAAAACTTCAATGGCCCGATTTACCTGTTTCAATGCCCTGGTATGATAATCTGCGATTTCACCTCTCCCTTCCTCTGAAAATTCCAAATCCGAAGCACACCAGGAATGAGCTTTCTGAGCAATATTGGCTGAAATCGTATCGGCAATCTGCTCAAACTCTTTAACGGTATAGATCAGCTGGAATGCTTCGTTGATCCTTTCCGCCTCAATATCCTGCCGGGAAATCCGGAGAAGGTAGTCCTTGATTTTGTCTCTGAGAAAATTGACTTCTTTCTCTTTCTCTTCAATATAAGTCAATTGGGTTTCATCTTTTTCAAAAAAAGGAGGAACCGCATATCTCAGCATATCCTCAACAATACCCCCCATCCGCAAAACCTCTTCTTTGGCAAGATTCAGAGCAAGGGGCGCACTGCTCCTCAGTACATTCTTATCCAGATATACGGTTCTGAAAACTGGTTTTTTCACTGTCTCCTTTTCTCTGATCAATCGATCGATCAGCGAGGCAAAATAGTTCATAAAAGGAAAAAGGATTAAAGCCAGTGCCACATTGAAAATGGTATGCGCATTGGCTATTTGCCGGGGCGTACTTTGAAGGGAGGCGGAATTGCCCTGCACCGACCCTTCAATAAATGAGATTTCCCGTATCAGATCTACAAAACCAGGAATCCACCAAACAAATAACAATACCCCGAAGAACTTGGTAGCAGTATGGGCTATTGCTACCTTTCTTGCTTCATTCGACGTACTTATACTTGCGAGTAATGCTGTAGCGGAAGTGCCTAAATTTGCTCCCAGAATCAAAGGTACACTGGCTTCCAGGGTTAACAAACCCTGCACGGACAAAGTGACCATAATCCCGATGAACGCACTGCTACTTTGTACTAATGCAGTAAATATAGCTCCTACAAGAATTCCAATGAGTGGAGCCTCCAGTTTCAACATGCTATTGATGAAAGGGGAATAATCCTGCAAAGGCTCCATAGATTGAGACATCACATGCATTCCAAAGAAAAGCACTCCAAATCCCAGGATGATCCTCCCGATATACTTAACCCGTTGCGATTGAACAAAAAAATTAAGAATAAACCCCACCCCTATCATTAAAAGGGCATAGTCGGTAAGGTTAAAAGCAATGACCTGGGCCGTTATGGTGGTTCCAATACCCGCTCCCAGTATAATCCCCAGCGTTTGTCTGAACTTCATCAGCCTGGAATGCACGAAGCTCACCAGCATCACAGTAGAGGCACTACTGCTTTGTATAATGGTAGTCAACAAAGTGCCCACCCCCAAAGCCACAAATTTATTGTTCGTCAAATGGCTCAGTACAGAACGCATTCTACCCCCGGCAGCACTTCTCATACCCTCACTCATCATCGTCATTCCAAGCAGGAAAAGACCCAAGCCTCCTATGAGTCCCATAATGACAACAAAGCCCCATTGCTTTTCCCTGGCAGAAAAATGATATACCAAAAAATTTTTTTCTGCTGAACCTTTTAAAAAGGCGGCTGCTTCATACTGCCCGGGTTTATCCCCCAGTTTCACCCTGGTAGAGGCTAATCCTGAGGAATCAGTATAAACCAGTGTATCCCGGAGGCTAAATCCTGACGCCTGTTCAGGAACAGATACTTTCCTGAAATAAACCGGATATCCATCCCTTGGTTTGCCACCACTATCAACAACCCGGGCTTTAATGGAATGCTCTAAATAGCTGTTTACGGTTTGAGTTTGTCCATCACCACTAAAAAGATACACCTCTTCACTTTGGGGTTTAACAAGCTTAACGGTTGAAACCGAATCACTGACCTCTTGCTGTGGAAGCCCCATGGAAACCCAGAAATAGAAAAGGAAGAACAACGACAATTTGAAAGCAATCTTTCTCACAGGCAATTTTTTCTATCTAAAATTAAAATAAGTCATTCGGAAAATCAATAGGGGATAATTTCTATTTCCTGAAAAAGTTCATTATCCTCAATTGCAAGGAAATCCATTCTAAACCTTAGGCTGTTGCCCGATACCGTCAGAATGAGGCTCTGATCTTTTAAACTAGAATTGACATAGCTTGCTTTTACCCTACTTTCAAGGTAAAGTAAGGTATTGATTTAATCTGTTAAAAACTATAGCCCGATAGTGGAATATTATAAAACACAAAAATAATATCTTTGAATCCTTCATTTTTCAAACAATAATTTCATTCATCAAGATGAGAAATACTGTAATCGCCATATTGGTCATTCTTACTCTCGGAGGAACCGGTGCCTATTTCTATTTTAAAAAACAACAAATCCCTGAATACAATATAAATAAACTAATTTCCAATGAAGCTGCCTTTTTTATCGATATTAAAAATTCCATGGAATTTTTGAATAAACTTTCCAAAGATAATGCCATTTGGGATGAGATCACTCAAATTTCTTCCGTTAAAAAATTGGAGCATCAAGTGGGCACGGTTGATTCTCTCATCCGGTCGGATGAACAGATTGAAGACCTTCTAAAAAACAGGAGGCTCATTGTTACGGCCGAAAAACAAGGAAAAGAAAGACTAAGCTTTTCTTTTCTTCTAAAATTGAACAATCAGAGAGAACAGAACCATGTACTCCATTATTTTGAACAATGGGGAAACAGCAGTAATCATCAGTTAAAATCCAGAATTTACAACAATTTCAGGCTTTTTTCCATCCGGAAGAATGAAACTCATGAAATATCCTATGCCACTGTAAAAGGAATTTTAATAGTGAGCACCTCCTCACTGGCTGTTGAACAAGCCATTCGGCAATCCTCTATAAAAAACTCCCTTATTAACAACAAACATTTTAAGAAAGTATCGGAAATAGCCGGAAAAAATGTAGCAGCCAATCTTTACATCAATTTTGAAAATTTCCAGGAGCTCATCTCCATCCCACT
>JBNJFN010000182.1:0-3189 GCA_051746885.1 Bacteroidota bacterium
TAGGGTTATACTGGCAGATGTCTGACGGTAGAAATGGCCACGAATCCCGCTTTCAGACGGGATAAGTGCACGGATAATATGTTAAAGGAAAAAGATATTCGTGCATGAGTGGAATATTTCTGGCAACCGCTAAGCCGCTCCAGGCGGCAAAGCGGGTTCGTAGCACCTGCCGGCAGGCAGGGACGACCACCAAATGACAATGAATAACGATGAAACTTGTCCGGCCTTCGATATAGATCACTTATTCCTCGCCGTCTCGAACTGCCCTCCCATCCCTTTGTCTCTTAATCGTTCTTTCGCTCCCTCGTAGCTTGTCTCAGATTGACTGTAGCTAAAGTTGTTGCCTTTAGCTTTATACTGCTGCGTCGCCAATTCGCCCCCTCGCCCCATCATTCTTTCGTGCCGTCGTGCAGTCGTGCTCTCGTGCCCTCGTTGCTTGTCTCAGGTTGGCTGTAGCTAAAGTTTTAGCCTTTAGCCTCTTTCCCAAACTCCATTCAAACAATTAATGATCTGCTAATACAATAAATCTTGTCCGAATCCGTGCAAAGGTGTCCTGTCAGCGGACAGTTTTTTTCACCCGGTGACCATATTTTTTGAACAATTAATTAACGATGAATGGAATACAGAGACTGGCACATAAATTGTTATATACAGCGTAATTAACTTTTTCAAGATGTTTAAAAACTTTCTCATCACATCCATTCGCACCGCCCTAAGGGATAAGCCCTTTTCCCTTATCAATATTCTGGGCTTCTCCATTGGTATCGCCTGTACTGTGCTGATTCTTTTCTGGGTGCATGATGAGCTCTCCTATGACCGTTCTCATGAAAAAAAGGACCGCATTTACCGTGTGCTTTCACGCGTTCCGACAGGCGAAGGTTATTTGGAGGCTGGTGTTACCCCGGCTGCCTTGGCTCCCATGTTAGAAGATGAATTCACAGCCATAGAGATGGCCACCCGTTTCAAAAATATGGGAGGATATACCTTTGTGCAAGGTGAAAAACGTTTCAGAGAGCCATATAGCGGCATCGCTGAAACAAAACTTTTTTCCATTTTTACTTTCCCTTTTATCGAGGGAAATCCCAAAAACTGCCTTGACGGACCCAACTCCATTGTGCTTACGGAGAAACTCGCCGGAAAATATTTCGGTGATCAGAGCGCTATGGGAAAGGAGATAGAGATACTGGGAGTCGGGGTGTTCGAAGTGACGGGGGTAATAGAAGATGTCACCCACTCCCATTTCCCGTTCAACTACCTGATCCCCATTGAATGGGCCGAATTCTTTTATGACGATAACATCAAAGAACTGGGCGATTTCAATTATACTACCTATATACTGGCCCGGGAGGGCATAGATGCGGAGGAGCTTGAGGCCAGGATAGAACCCTTCTTTAATATGCATGCCGATCAGAACAGAAGGGACAATGAGGTTCATTCCATGTTGTTTCTGCAGAAGCTGAACGACATATATCTGAGATCGGAGTATTCTTATGATTTCACCCAAAGAGGCGATATCAAAAGTGTATGGACTTTTTCTGCCATCGCCCTGATCATTCTCCTGATCGCCAGCATCAATTTCATGAACCTCACAACGGCCCGTGCAGCTGGCAGATTAAAAGAGATCCTTGTGAGGAAGCTGCAGGGCGCAGAAAGGAAACACCTGATCACACAATTCTACCTGGAGTCGGCGCTGATTACTTTCATTAGTTTTATACTCGCCCTTTTGCTGGTGGAGCTGGCTTTGCCTTATTTCAACAACCTTTCCGGAAAAGACCTGTCGCAGAATATTCTGATTAATCCTTATATCATCATATCATATATTATTCTGGCTGTTATCACCTCCGTTATTGCAGGCAGCTATCCGGCGCTTTATCTGTCCTCCTTTCACCCCCTCAGTGTATTGAAGGGAAGATGGAGCGGAGGTGCCGGATCTGCAAATTTCAGGAAGATACTTGTCATTGCTCAGTTTTCCATTTCTATCGCTTTAATCGTTTCAACCTTCGTGGTGCATGATCAGTTGAATTACATTAGAGATAAGAAGCTGGGTTATGACAGGGAAAATTTATGCACCATGCATCAAAGAGGTGACATACACAACAAATACGGTCTGTTCAGGGAAAGATTGCTTTCAAATCCGAACATCACCCATGTCAGCGGTATTTCCGATCCGTTGACATATGCAGGGCGTAGCCTGTCCCTGGAAGAATGGGATGGAAATCCCGGAGATCGAAGTGTTCGTATGCATTACCATATGGTGGATTACGACATCATAGAAACATTGAATGTGGAAATGTTGGAGGGCAGAAGCTTTACCAGGGATTTCAGCGATGATTCCGCTACAGTGTTTCTGATCAATCAGACTGCCGTGGAAAAGATGGGTCTGAAAAATCCGGTTGGCAAAAGGATGACACTGGGTGAGGAGCAGGGGAGAATCGTAGGCGTTTATAAGGATTTCAACTACAATACGCTTCATCACCAGATTAACCCTCATGCACTGGTGCTGGATACGGATGCCACGCGTAATGTGTTTTTCCGTATTAGGCCGGGAAGGGAAAAAGAAGCCCTGGCTCATGCAGAAAAGGTATGGAAAGGCATCGAAAAGGATCATCCGTTTAACTATGAGTTTATGGAGCAGCAGCTTGGTCAGAGGTATCGCTCCGAACAGCGTGGTGGTACCTTGTTTGGATATTTTACCGTTTTCGCCATCCTCATTTCCTGCCTGGGACTTCTTGGGCTGGCTTCATTCATGACCCGCCAAAGGCAGAAGGAGATCGGCATCCGGAAGGTGATGGGATCTAAAGTTGGGCAGTTGATCTTCCTGCTGACCCAGGATTTTACCAAATGGGTGTTGCTGGCCGGTTTGATCGGACTGCCCCTGGGCTATTATGCCATGCAACAATGGCTGCAGGAATTTCACTACAGAACCGAGCTTTCTGCTATACCCTTCATTGCCGCTATGCTGATTGCTGTTATGATCGCAGTATTTACGGTGAGCATGCAAACTTACAGAGCCTCGCTGAGAAATCCGGTGGATACACTAAGGGATGAATGAACACAGGGCATAAGGCGTGTTGCTGGTTGCTGGCTAAGAGCACAGAGCTTAGGGCAAGAAACAGGCACACCACTAGCAACTCCTTACTCCTGTCAAACGCCTGGACAAACTCTTTGTCGAACTCTTTTGTCAAACTC
>JBNJFN010000182.1:3289-6406 GCA_051746885.1 Bacteroidota bacterium
AACTCTTTTGTCAAACTCCAGTCAAACAATTAATTATCTGCCTATACAATGAATGACCACCGAATGCCCATGAATAACCACAGAATGACTATTCACCACAATGAATTTTCTTAGGATCGGGATGAAAATAGCTCTGGGAGTGGCATCAGCCTCTGAAAATCGTAACCTCTTTGGCAACAAGGCCTCTTTCCCCTTTTTCTGCCTTGAAATTGACCACGTCTCCCTCTTCAATTTCTTCCCTGAAATTGCTTACATGCAGGAAAAGGCGGTTGCGGTTTTGGAAATCTTCTATAAATCCAAAACCTTTTGAATCGTTGAAAAAGGTGACTCTTCCTTTTCTTATCTCGGGTTCCGGTGAAGATTCCTGTTTGGGAACGCCGATTTCAATATCTGACGCTTCTATGTCTTCTTTATCTTCAGAATCAGGAGGTGTATCGATTATGTTGCCATCTTCGTCAACGTAGGCTATCATATCGTCCAGGCTGTTTTTTTTCTCCTGGTCCTTCTTTTCTTCCCTTTTCTTTTCTTTCTCTTTTTTCTTTTTTTCTTTTTTCTTTCTTACTTCTTTTTTGTTGTATGTCTCTCTTGATCTTCCCATAAATTAAATTTTCAGTTTGAATGATGATTAAATGATGCTCTTGATAGATCCCTGCCGTATCTGTTATTCCATAAAGCACTCCTTTCCCTGGAGCAGGGATTTTAATTTTATCAGGCTTCTGCTTTTGATTTGCCTGATGCGCTCGGACGACATATTGAAATGGGAAGCAATGCGATGTAATGAATACACTTGTGTGTTGCCCAATCCATATGTCATGGTTATTATAGCGGCCTCTCTTTTACTGAGTTTTTTCAGGGCCCTGTGGATGTTTGTTTCCAAAGATTCTTCCATTAAATGGTTATCAGGCGAAGGAGTTTCCTCATTCTGAACAAGATCATACAGGCTGGAATCATCCTGGTCATCGTTAGAAGGCGAAATATCCAGCGAGATGTGCCGCTGCTTCAGGATATGCGATGCTTTCACCTTCTCACTCGACAGGTTAAGATGGCTGGCTATTTCAGCATCCGTAGGTTCCCGCTCGAATTGTTGTTCAAGTAAGGGAATGGTGCTCGCTATTTTTTTGATCGAGGAAACCCTGTTGAGGGGCAGCCTGATCATTCTGGTCTGCTGTGCAATGGCCTGTATGATAGATTGCCGGATCCACCATACAGCATAAGAGATAAATTTAAAGCCTTTTGTCTCGTCAAATTTTTGGGCTGCTTTTACCAGGCCCAGGTTGCCCTCGTTGATCAGATCGGGAAACGAAAGCCCCCGGTTTTGATACTGCTTGGCCACTGAGATGACAAAACGCAGATTAGCTGCAACCAAGCGCTCCAGAGCTTCCTCATCTCCGTTTCGGATGCGTACCGATAACTCAACTTCTTCGTCCGCGGTAATAAGCGGGAGCTTGTTTATCTCTTGAAAATATAATCCAATGGACTGTTCTGTCCGATGGGTGATCTGTTTTGTAATTTTTAGTTGCCGCATAGGATTTTTTTATTATGCCTTTAAAGGTATCTGGCAGGATGATCTAAAAATGGGTGCAGATACGAATCAATACAGAGCGGGTAATGAATAATGATTCGGTATGTGCACAGATTTTTAAATCTTGCCGAAGATACGTTAATATTTTTAGAATATGGCAATTTTTTTGATTTTTTGAACCCAAATTTTGTATTGTTGTTTTACAAGGTAAATTGAGAATACCATGCATATTTTTTTGGAAGCAACACTCCTGCTGATGCTAATAGCCGTGTTTCCTTCTGTGGCAGAAGATGATGATCCATGGGAACTAAGAAAGGACAGGGATGGCATACAGGTTTATACCAGGGAGCGGGAGGGAAGTGGAATCTACATGTATAAAGTTGTTACCGCAATTCACAAGGAGCCGGAAGAGATCTTTGAGCAATTGGTCGATTTCCGGGAGAACCTGAAGTATATGAAACTGGTCGATTCTCTGGCTTTTTTGGATCACCGCAAAAAGGAAAGGTACATCAACTATATGCGGTTTGATATGCCCTGGCCTGTTAAAGACCGGGAGATGGTGATGGATATGAGGGTAACGTTCCGGCCTGATGTCATTACGCTGGAATCCGATGATTTGCCCGATCGGATTCAAAGCAATGGAAAAATGATACAAATTGAAGATTTCCATGAAGAATGGGAGCTAAGGTCTGTCCCGGAGTTGGCAGAAACCCGGATAACGGTTACCGGCTGGATAAACCCCGGAGGATCTATTCCTAAGTGGGTGGTGAACATGTTCAGTGTAAGAACGCCATTTCGCTTTATCTCCGGAATACTTGAAGAGCTGAATAAGGAATAGGAGCAGCACAAGCACTGTTTGGTGGGCTAAGCGTAGAGCTTAGGGCGCAGATCTCAGGGCAAAAACTCACTACGCCCAACTTATTACTGATTTTTTCCTCGCTCCATCGCCTTCTCGTGCTTTCGCGCAGTCGAGCCCTCGTGCGATCGTTTCATGTTTGAGGTTGAAAGGATGGCTTGGGTTAAGTTAAAGCCCGGGATAATTTGGGCTTTGCCAACTTTCCAGGAACCTTTAATAATCCTGCGTATACAACTTAATGACCGTCTAATGACCATCGAATGACTATTTCATTGTCCTGCCATCCTCAGCCATTCTTGATGGTCTACTTCCATGTGTTTATTTAATTTTCCCAAAGGCGATAGAAATAAAATTAATGGCATAAGATATTGAAATGGTGTTAAAAAAACAGCTCGGTTGACCTTAGCTGGTAAAAATTGAAAAACATTTCCAACGTTTGGGTTGTTTTATCGTAGCAATAAAATCAGAAAAAATCAAATTACAAAAACCAAAAAACCATGAAAACCAAAATTTTAATAGCCTTAGTATTGGGCGTGATGGTGTTTTTTACAGCATGCGAGCAAGATGAAAATGCACAGGAAACTGGGAATGCCCAGTTGACTATTAGTTTTGAGGCCGTACAGAAAGCAGCTACATTGAAGGCATCCGACACCTTAGTTTTTGACAGTGCCATGGTAGGTCTCAGCGAGCTCGAAATGGAAGGAGAACAGGAGACAGAAAACGATTACGGTACCGTGAG
>JBNJFN010000183.1:0-6402 GCA_051746885.1 Bacteroidota bacterium
GTAATTTAGAAGAATATAGGTAGATTTGTATAAAAAATCAGTAGAATTATGAAACCATCACATGTTGAACATATAGGTATTGCAGTTAAAAACCTTGATGAGTCGATCCGGTTCTATGAAGAAATTTTGGGATTGCAATGTTATAACATCGAGGAACTAAAGGATCAAAAGGTGCGAACAGCCTTTTTTCAGGTAGGCGACAGCAAAATTGAGCTTCTGGAATCCACAGATCCGGAAGGCCCTATTGATAAGTTCGTTGAGAAGAAAGGTGAAGGCGTGCATCATATAGCCTTTTCTGTTGAGAATATTGAAGAAAAGCTCGAACATGCAAAACAAAACGGGATCAGGCTGATTGACCAGCAACCACGGAAAGGCGCAGAAGGGCTGGATATTGCATTTTTACATCCAAAATCGACAAAAGGTACGTTAATCGAACTCTGTGAAGACAAATCCAGAATTAATTCTCATTAATTCCGTTGGAATCGAATGAAGCAGTACGCGTATTTTTACCGTTGAAATTGAAGAATGGTTAAGGCCTGTTTTAATGAGTTTATTGAAAGGCTTTATAATTTGACAAGTAGAGGCTTAACTTTTTGCTAAAAAATACGTATCAAAACCAGGATACGGAATTTATTGAGAAGACTATTCATGAAAAGGCTTGTTTCTATAGTTTTATTGGTTATGGCAGGTAATCTCTGTTTCTCGCAGGATCCTCAGTTTACGCAGTTTTATTCTTCGCCGGTCTATTTGGCTCCTTCTTTTGCAGGAAGCACAAAAGGGAAGCGGATTGCCACCAGTTACAGAAATCAGTGGCCTGCATTGAAAAAGTCCTTTGTCACCTATTCATTCTCATATGATCATTATCTGCCTACCGTTAACAGCGGTCTTGGATTGTTGTTCCTCAGGGAACAGGCAGGAACTGGCATATTGTCAACAACCAATATTGGATTAAGTTATAGTTATCACCTTAAGCTCAGTCATGAATGGCGTGTGATTCCGGGAATAGAGCTACTTTATACACAGAATGGATTACATTTCCATAAACTTACATTTGGTTCTGAATTATTGAACAACAGTGCGGCAGTGAAACCTGAACCGCAGAATTTTACATGGGATGTGGATGCCGGCGCATCAGCATTATTTTATTCTGAAAATATCTGGATGGGATTTACTGCCGATCACCTTCTGGAGCCAAACCAGTCGCTGACAGCACGAGAAAGCACCATTCCCATGAGATTTTCTCTTTTTGGAGGGATGAAGATCCCCATCAACAGTCAATACGGTCAAAAGTCTCGGGAAAACCTTTTCCCTGCCTTTCACCTGATGAAGCAGGGAGAGAATTCCCAGTTGAACATGGGATTATACTGGAATTACACCCCTTTTATGATTGGTATGTGGTACAGGGGAATACCCCTGATAAAAGATATTCCCAGTAATGATGCCGCAGCCCTTTTGGTAGGATACAATATCGATCAATTCACTATCGGATACAGCTATGATATTACTGTATCGAATCTGGCCGGTTTGACTCAGGGAGCACACGAGATCTCCCTGATGTATACTTTCGGTAGACACCGTGAGCCCCGCGAGAAAATGATAAAGAGCCCCTGCCCTATAAGCTGGTATTAACAATATTTTTTTTAAAAAGTGTGCTTAACATTTTTGTCAGTTACTATATTGACTTATATTTGTCAGGTATTAAAAAAAAACAAAGAAAATGAGAAAAGTTAATCTTGCAATTAATATAGTTTTAGGAATTGCAGTTGTAGTATTGTTTGTGCTATATTTTACTTCCGGCGGTGAAAAACTACAACCGGAAACAGAACAAGAAGCAGCCGAAACTTCAAAAGGAACAGAGATAGAAGGAAATTTGCGTATAGCCTATGTAAACATTGATTCTTTATTGTCAGAATATCACATGTATCAGGACAGAAGAGATGAGTTTACCGATGAACAAAAAAGTTCCCAGTCAAAGCTGCAGAGCAGATCACAGCAACTTCAACAACGATTTGAAAATTTAAAAGAAGAATTGGATAAGGGTTTGATTACCCGATCAAAAGCCCGTATGATGCAACAGGAACTTAGCCAGGAGGAACAGGAATTGTATAAGATGCGGGATCAGATGAGTTCAGAGCTTTCGGAAAAGGAGCAGGTTATTTACAGGCGGGTATTGCAATCAGTTATGGACTATCTTGATGATTATGCAGAGGAAAACGATTATCATTTTATATTGAGTTATTCTTTTGGCGGACCCATTTTATATAAACATAAAAGATTCAATATCACCCAAAGGGCGGTGGAAGGTTTGAATGAAGAATATGATCAAAACCAGAATTAAGACAATCGAGTAATATAATTTGATGTTTTAAAGCCGTTCCAGGTTAACCCCGAACGGCTTTTTTATTGGTTCTTTTATATAATTTATAGGAAATTCCAATTGTTTAACCAATTTGGATTTTCTGACTATGGATTGGGTAATGGGTCGCATCAAAATAAGATGTTCTTCCCATAAATTCGGACGATATGAATATTAATTTTTCAACAGACAAAGATTTTGCCCTCAAAATGGATCATCAGGATCCGCTTTCGAATTACAGGGATCATTTTTTTATACCTGATGGCACCCTTTATATGGATGGCAATTCCCTGGGCCTGCTTTCCAAAGAATCTGAATACGCGCTGAATCGGGTGTTAAATGAATGGCGTGATTTAGCCATAAAAGGCTGGTTGGATGGGAAACAGCCCTGGTTCTATTTTGCTGAAAAAATAGGAGAAATGGCTGCCGGACTTGTAGGCGCTCTCCCTGAAGAACTGGTGTTGACCGGAACCACAACCATCAATCTTCATGCACTGGTAAGTACCTTGTATCACCCCTCTGGTAGCAAAACCAGGATTCTGGCCGATGAGCTGAATTTTCCCTCTGACATTTACGCTCTTAATGGGCAGATCAGAATGAAAGGTCTGGATCCCAGAGAAGAATTGATACTGGTACCATCACGGAATGGTTATACGCTTGAAGAATCAGATATCGTGAAGCGAATGACAGAGGAAGTTTCTTTGATTTTATTGCCTTCTGTATTATATCGAAGCGGCCAGCTGTTGGATATGGAATATCTTACCAAAGAGGCTCACAAAAGAAATATTTTGATCGGATTTGACTGTAGTCATTCCGCAGGAGCCGTACCTCATGAATTTGACAAATGGGGTGTTGATTTTGCGGTATTCTGCAGCTACAAATATCTTAATGGAGGCCCCGGAAGCCCGGCTTTTCTGTATTTAAACCAAAGGCATTTCGACAGGGAACCTGTTCTGGCCGGTTGGTTTGGTAACAATAAAGAAACCCAGTTCAACATGTCGCTGGAGTTTGATCCCTCGCACAGTGCCGGGGGATGGCAGATTTCCTCTCCGGGTATCCTGAGTTCAGCCCCTGTGGAAGGCAGCATCAACATGATCAATGAAGCGGGCATACAAAACATCAGGAGAAAATCCGTTGAAATGACCTCTTACCTGATTTATCTGATTCGTGAGCTCCTTGATGAGGATCCCTATAATTTTAAGATCGTAACACCCTTATCGGAAGAAAATCGGGGTGGACACATCTCCATTACCCGGAACAAAGAAGTATTCCGGATCAATGAAGCATTGAAGAGCAAAGGTGTTGTGCCTGACTTTAGGCCTCCGGGGCTCATCCGCATTGCACCTTCACCCTTATACAATTCGTATTTAGAAATATGGCAGGTAGTTCAATACCTGAAAGAGATTGTTGATAAAAGGGAGTATGAGCGTTTCTCTGACAGCCGTAAGGCCATTTCGTGAAGAGCTGAAGTGTAAGGCGCAAAAAAACGGGTAATATACAAAGCTTCTTTTGCATAATACCCGTTGATAAAATCTGTTACAGATTATTCAATAGCCGAAGAATTATTTGGGAATAATTCGGGCTAAACCATTCTGTAGTGTGGATTATAAAATTTCAATGGAACGATTCGTGAATTTTTCCTTTTTGGGTATAAATACAGTCAGTATTCCGTTTTTATATTTTGCACTTATATCCGTTTTGCTAACTTTGTCTGATAGTCTGAAGGATCTTCTGAACGAATTGAAATCATATTCTTTCAAAATGTACTCCTGGTGTTCTTTCGATTGCTTATCCCGTTCAAGGGATACGACCAGTAAGTTTTCATCCAGCTCAATGTTGAAATCAGATTTTTGATAACCGGGAACAGCCAGTTCAATTTGATAATCCTTGTCTGTTTCTGAGATATTGGCTGGAGGAACTGCAAAGTACTGATTCGAAGCACTTGCTTCATCATTAAAGAAACGGTCAAACAATCCGTAATCAGTTGTTCTGTTTGGGGTGTAAGTTGTTAGTAGTGTCATAGCTATTCAATTTTAATTGTTTTTAATTAGTTTAAATTAATATTGTATAATTTAGAAGAAAGGAGTCAATTCTTGTGCCATAAACGATTTAAGATAAAATGGCAGTCGATAGTTACATATTGCATGTCAGTTTGACATTTAATATTGTTTGGTTTGCGACAAATTGACATTAGGTAATGAATCTTTTAAATTGCTTCTTCTTACTATTTTTGTAAAAAATTACCATGCGAATAGATATATTAACCGGTTTGCCTGACCTCCTTGAGAGTCCGTTGAATCACTCCATTATTAACCGGGGCAGAGAAAAAGGAGTCGTAGAGATTTATGTGCACAACCTGAGGGATTATTCCACGGATAAACACCGAAGCATAGATGACTATGCCTTTGGAGGTGGAGCGGGGATGGTGATGACCATCGAACCCATTGACCGGGCAATACAGAAACTGACTTCCGAGAGGAAATATGATGAGATTATCTATACTGCCCCGGAAGGAGAACGATATACTCAGAAAACGGCAAACAAATATGCTACTTTCAAAAATCTGATCATACTTTGTGGGCATTATAAAGGTGTTGATCAACGTGTGAGAGATTATTTGATTACCAAAGAAATATCGATAGGAGATTATGTTCTTACCGGAGGTGAGCTGGCTGCAGCGGTTATCATTGACAGCGTAGTAAGATTATTGCCAGGTGTTATCAGTGATGAAACTTCAGCCCTTAGCGATTCGTTTCAGGATGATCTTTTGGCACCACCGGTTTATACACGGCCATCTGATTACAAAGGGTGGAAGGTCCCTGATATACTCCTTTCAGGCAATTTCCCGGAGATAGAAAAGTGGAGGGAACAAAAGGCCATTGAGCGAACCCGCAGACACAGACCGGATTTAATTGATGATAATGAAGAAGAGCAGGAGTGAGATTCTATATCGGAAGCTAAGAAATTTTTAACCGAATTGTGATTTTTATCCGTCACCTGTTACCTGGCATTTATAAAAAAGAAGTTTGAATATTAGACAAACCTTCATAATTTTACCGCATAATTTGTGTAACAGCCTAATAAGAGATGGTAAAAACGATATTGTTAGTTTGCGAATCAGAGGGGTTAATAGGCCAATTGGAGTTATTGAATTCCCGGCTAAATGGAACTTATAGTTTTTATCACACAGGTAAAAGGGAAGTTCATAAAAAAGTCCGTGAAGTTGCTCCCGATTATATACTGCTTGATTCATCTGTTTTACAGGAAGAAGCCAGCCATATTTTTCAATTGCTGAAGCAAAATAACATCTCCGATAGGATTCCGGTTATGCTTCTTATCGAAGATCCTGAAAAATATAACCTGGATGAATTTTTCAAGTACGGAATTACCGACTTTACTCTAAAACCCCTGAATACAAATGAACTGATGTTTCGTTTGGACTTATTGGGGAAAAAGAGTTGGGAAGGTAAAGGAAATCTTCCGGAGAAAGATCTGCTCCATGAATTGAATGTAGAAGCTAAGAGCTCGGTCAATGTGGTTGTATTAATGGATGCGGAAGGGAAACCTTTTTGGGTGAATGAAGGTTTTGAAAGAATATATGGGTGTCCCTTCAATGAATACCTGAAAAGATTTGGCCATTATGTTTTTTCTGAAAACAGCAGAGGTTTTCAGTTGATGTTAAACCAATTCAAAAATGGCAATACAGGACTAACCTTCGAACATAAAATACAGACGCAATTTTCTGAGACCAGATGGATTCATACTACATTGACTCCTGTCTTCGAGGATGATGACAAATTGAAAAAGATCATCGCCGTTGAAACAGACGTCTCCGAACCTCATATTGAAAGAAAGAAAACAGAGGAGCTCTTATCCAACATTCTTCCTTTTGAGATTATTGAACAACTGAAAATTAAAGGAACTGTCAAATCAAAGAAGTATAAACGGGTTACGGTTTTATTTGCCGATTTTAAGAATTTCACCAGCCTGACAAAAACCATGGAGGTAGATGATTTAATTTCCGAATTAAACCGGTATGTAAGGAA
>JBNJFN010000184.1:0-6391 GCA_051746885.1 Bacteroidota bacterium
TTTTCAATGGGCCTTTCCTTACTTCCCTGAATAAGAGAAGCCACACTGGGCTTGCCAACCCCTGTAGCAGTTAAATTGCTTATATGGACATTCCTGATGGCAGCATTCGGGCTTTCAGGGGCATACATTCCCCTGGCGGACATCCAAATCGGGCATCTCACGCCCTTGACAACGACATTGGAAATGATCAGATTTTCTATCACTCCTCCTCCGGCCAGCTGGAATCCTGCCAATGAATCATAATCGCCATGCCATGAATTATGGTCAAGGAGAAACTGTCTTTTGGATGGGGTATCATGGGTTCGATGTTTGAACAGGCTGGGTCCGGTAATTACTATGTTGGAGAAAACCACATCTTTCAAACCACCCCTGTAATTCCTCATTCCATTGCAGTTGGAATTCAGCGTGCAATTTGAAACCACGATATTTTCCCATCCGCCTCCGGCAACACAATCGTCACCGGTAGTAAACTGACAATCAGTAACCAGGAAATTTTTACAGTTGAAAAGATCGATGCCATCCCAGCCACCCGACACTCTTACTCCCCTCAGGCTGCCATTCGTGCAGTTTTGAAAAAGATGAGCGTAATTGCCGGCATCCTTAACGAAAATGTCCCGGATTGTTATATCTTCTGATTCACGAAAGTTAATAGCATGTGGGCCACGCATTTCTTCCTCACCTTTCGGATTGAAAACATTATTTCCGTTTACTTCACCTTGTCCGCAGATTTCTACATTGCTGATATTTTCTCCAAATATTAAAGATGAGAGCCACTGACTTCTGCGGTTTTCATCCTGAACACTCCTGTAGTCATCCAGATTAGTGCTGCCCAAAATGGTGGCGCCTGCTTCAATATGAAATACCATGTTGCTTCGCAGGCGTATTGTCCCGGAAAGATAAACACCCGGCGGGATCAATACCTTTCCACCGCCGTTCTGACTGCAGGATTCAATAGTCTTATTTATGGCTGCAGTATCGGGTGATACACCATCGCCCTTTGCCCCGTAATCCCTTATATTATAAATACCGTCTGAGGGTTTTTCCTGACCTGGAGTTAACTTTTTTCCATTAATTAAGTCATTTTCACCTTGTATTGCCTGAGTCTGCAAAGGAATCATGGCCGCGGCAGTTGCTGCAATCCCACCCGATAAAACAAATCTGCGTCTTGATACTTGCCTGTTTTGCATTTTTATAATTTTTAATCTAATTTTTGAAACTATTTTCTTAATTTAATTGAAATTCCTATTCCACACTTTAGTGGTATGAATTAACAGGAAATAAAACTTCAAGCAGATTATCTTCGATGAGGTTGGGTGTTTTATAATCTGAGGCACCAGTAATGGATAAATCACCATACCCCATATCGTCAAGATAAATTAAAATTATATTTGGTAAAGCAACAATTTCTTCTTTGACAATTTGGTTGGAACATGTAAATAATGCCATTATCGAAAGAAATAAACTCGATACTGATTTAATTTTCATAATAACAGTGATTTATTTATTCTTTTAATATACACCATGTGTTAAATTTAGAATTATCGTCCCAGGTATTTCCAGCAGATGAAAAGTCACAGAAATTAATTTTTTGTCCTTGCCCCAAATTCAACTCGAATGCTTTCCAGATACCATCAGGGGTGCTAACAGGCTTAATTTTTATTGGTTTAGATTTATCAGTTAATTCAACAGCTTTAAAAATATCGCCATCTGTTATCCTTATATCCCTTGCCAGTGCAATGGGCCCATAAAAAAAAGTTAATGCCGGTTTGTGTGGTAAAGCATCATCAGGAGAAAGACTTTTTACATGCTTATACTTACGATTCAAATCTTCATTGCTACCACCTTCAGGACTGCCACCCTCAAAATTTAATCTAGCCCATACATTTTCATAAAACGATATATCATGAAAAGTTTCAGCGAATTTTTCAGTGTCGAATTTTTCCCACCATACACCTAAATCAAAAACAATTTCCACTTGGTCTCCATTCTTCCAATCACGGTTAATTTTCATCCAATTATCTGAGGTATTTCCCCTTTGTTTATGCCCATTTACTTTTATTGTAGTCTCTCTGCTCCAACGTGGCATCCTTATCATGAAACTGAACTTTTCGGGCTTATTAAGCGAAAGGACAATTTTGGTGCTGCTCTTTTCAAGAAAGTCGCCCTTGATTGCAACGTGCGCCTGCTGGCCTGAAGGTAAATTAATATTTCCTTCTCCCTCGCTAAAAAGAGAAAGGTAAATTTTATCTTCTTTTTTAGTTAAGACAACTTCTGCTGCCTGAAATAGCCCCCGGGGGAGGTTGTCCGTACAACACTGGTGATGTTGCAAAAAATGATTCTGAGCAGGTATATGTATATGTGACATTCTATGACGTCTTAAACTCCAGGTTCCTTCTGGGTTAAAAGAACTTAAAAGCGAATTATAAAGGGTCCTTTCAATTTCATCTATGTATTTTTCATCACCTGTTAGCTTAAACAGTTTAAAAGACAAACGATTCCAATATACTGCATCGCATATCTCAGATAATGTATTGATTAGTCCGTTAGATCCAACATATTTATCCTGAAAACCTATACTCCCTATTGGTGTTCGCTGCCATTCTGCCAATGAAGCATGAATATTTTTGGCTGCATCGAAGTATGGTTGTTTGCCAGTAACCTCATATAACTCAACCAGACCTTCAACACACGAAGTAAATTCATATGCTTTGGCCCATTTAAAAGGATCCGTTTCAGGGAACCAATCTTGAACAGGTTCCTTACTCAGACCTTTATTTAAAATATTCGGCAAACCCTCAGGATGTTTGGTCCACTGTTCAACTATATATTCAGCATATTCAAGGTATTTCTTTTTACCTGTTGCATTGTATAATTTTACCATTGGTTGCAGAATAGAACTACTGGGCATACCATAGAAATTTCCGGTTCTTACAATATCAATTGCGTCTGGACCAACTTCGGAAATCAAATGGTCGGTAAAACTTTGGGCTGCCTCCAGGATTGAGTCATCACCTAAGAGTTCCCAGGCTTCCAGCAACCCCCACAAAGTATATTTTCGACTCCAAACATTCCAGTTATTGCCAACGACAAAATCAGAATGTTTATAGGTTCCAATATATCCATTTTCATCCTGTGTTGAAAGTATCCCTTCTACTGCTTTTTTTATCCTGCTTTCTAATTCATCAGAATGATAATAATGACTGGCTGCAATAACAGAAAGGATATATTTCCCCCAAAACTCGCCACGCCATCGTCCTATTTGTGGGTAATTATTATCGTCATTACGCAGTCGAAAAGTTTCTTCTGTCTCCGGGTAAATTTTGTTCCAGTTATCCTGTTTTAATATTCGTTCATCTGAAATTTTATTTACGTAATTGCCAATATGACCATTAAATCGCCATTGGCACGAAGAAAAAGAATCATCAGAAACATTACTTTTCTCTTTTGGGGCAGAAACTTCATTAAATGAAAATAAAGAAGTGCCTACTATTATCGCAATAGCAATGATTGCAAAACCTGAATACTTTTTGAATTGAATCCTCATAATTTTTGTTTATTACTGTTAATTATTAGTGAACTTATTTCTATAATATAAATTGATCATTTTCCTTTATTCAGAAATATAAACTTCATATCCACAAGGACTTTATTCTATATCATTCAGCATCCAATCTTTTCACCTGTAAATATTCCTCCTACTTTCGTTTTCTTGGTCCAACAGTGCTCATGTCGATTCTGCGGAAGCCCAGACCGAATGCCGGAGAATCGTCTGGCAGCGTAAAGTCGCCGTTTTTGGGATCGGCAAATCCCGGATCGGCATAGAGTGAGTGTACATCCTGTCCCCGCGCTTTCCATTCTTCGAAGGTCCAGTCGCTGAAACGGATTTCATCTATGGTCTTATCGGGATTATAATACAGATTATAGTCGAATATTTCCGTGATGGAATCCTTTACCACATTCTGCGGCTTACCAGGGCGGTGCAGGTAGGTCTTATTTTCCCATTGTCCTGTCAACAGGAGAGATTCGCCTTCAGCGTAGACGATATTGCGCTCGACGATAATGCTGATATGTTCCTCCATTCGGCTTCGGCGAATCTGGCCGTCGCCCATTGCAAATATATTGTTGCGGAGGATGTTCTGGCGTCCGTAGTGCTGATCAAATCCTTCTCTACTGGTTCTGTAAACAATATTATTTTCTATCAGTATGTGCGACGATCCTTCATCCGTGTAAATGCCCCAGCCACCGTAGCCGTATGGATGACAACTGACATCGTGGATGAGGTTGTTCCTGAAAACTGTACCTGGCGCTACGCCAAGATGATAGATGCCGCCCATGTCATTAATCACACCTTGCCCGATGTCATGAATGTGGTTATATGAAATTTCATTATGTGTGCTCACGCTGGGCCTGTATCCCCACACGTGGCCGACGGCTATAGCGGAATAATAAGTATGGCTGATTTTATTATGAGTGATGAGGTTGTTGCCGCTGTGCTGGATAAAGATTCCCGTCGAAGCATGATATATTTCACCGATGTGGTGAATGTGATTATCGGCGATGGTATTCCAACCGGTGCGCAAATTGGGATGGGATTGTGCACTGCCGCCGCTTACACGGATTCCGCCACCGCCGAGATGCCCCAGTTCATTACCGGTGATTTTGATATTACGGCATCCTTCGTCCATCTCTATTCCATAGGAAGAAAGTTGCGTGATGTGGCAATCCTCAATTGCACAATTCGTCACACCACGCATATAAATCGCCCCACCAACTGCAGGCGCCGACTGGCCGTCTCCCGCAACCCCGGGAGGCAGCCGCCAGTTGTTCTGAGTGAACGTGAGTCCGCGGAAGGTAATGTATTTGACCTGATCAGAGAGCGGCTCTCCTTCCATACGAACGAGGTAGGGCGATACCGGGGCGGTCACCGTAACCGAACTCATATCCTCACCGGGCTTCGGATAATAATAGAGCGTGCCAGACGGACGGTCGAGATACCATTCTCCCGGGGAATCCAGCGCTTCGAAAACGTTTTCGACAAAGTAAGGCGCGCCTTCCTCTTGAAATGAAGCAGGTGCTTTACGAAAACCATTCGAATAGCGGTAGGTGGTTTCTTCCTCAAATTTCACAATATTAGCGTCATCGTCAACGGAAGCGATATGCTGACGGGTGCTCACCCAGTATCTGGGCGAGACCACTTCGATATCGGAAAGATTCTTCCAATCACTTTTGATATTGCCCTCATAAAAAGTGAATTGTCTTGAACGCGATGCCCAGGAGGGTCTGTCTTTGGGAGAAAAATCGGCTATCCAGTAGTATGCCTCCTTGTCCATGACATCCCCGGCGGGCAGACGGGGACGGGGGCGTGGTTCGCCGTTGACGTAGAGCGTTTTAAAATACCAGTTACCGGCAGCCACTTCGGGAAGGGTTGTTTGCCATAACCCGTTTTCCCCTTTTTCCCAGTTCGATACAATCCGGCTGCCTGAGATGACTGCTGTTTCTCCGGGATATGACGTGTATGTTATGGGACAGGATTCCGTACCGGAATCTTCCGGCTTGAGGAGAAAATGGGTAGAGGTTTCGTATAATCCTCCCCGCAGATAGACAGTGACGGGTTTGGTGAGTTCTCCCTGACGCTTCATTTCACGGATTGCATCGCGGGCTTTTTGCAGTGTGCCGAATGGTTTATTCTTGGTTGTGCCTGACCATGAATCGTTTCCCTCCGGAGATACGTATAATGCGGTTTCGTCTGAATACCCATTGGAACAAGATGTAAAAAGGAAAAAAGACAAGAGTATTACAGTTATTCTGTGAGATAGTTTTGTGAAGGACATGATATTGAATTTATTTTTGAAAGTAAAAAAAACCAAATTTGATTATTTGAACCAAATAGAATTGCGGCAATAAGAGAAAAGCTGTTTAATTGCCACTGTTCAATACCCGGGCAAATATTTTCCAGATTTTCATTTTACCAAAGCAAATGAAATGAAGTCAAGGCATGAATATTTAAACAATGCCGATAATCTCAAAGAAAGTGTCTTTTAGCAATTAAATGCAGCCCAGCAATAAATTTAACCTTTTGATTAAAAAAACCTGGGCTGCATCCTTTTGAACTATTAATTAAATAAATTATTAATCGCCCAACACCTAATTCCTATTCATATCCCGGATTTTCTACCAATTTCGAATTTTTACCGGTTCTATCCAGTGTTATCGGGAGGTAATAATTATATTCGTAAAATACTGGCGACCTGATTTCTCCATCAAATTTTTCAATAAGAGAAACCTTGTACTTACCGGTTTCATAATCCAGCTTGAAGCCCAATCCGGTGAAATCCCTGGAAAGTTTAGTCACTGCAGTTCTCCACCGGCGCAAATCCCAATAACGATGGTT
>JBNJFN010000185.1:0-6367 GCA_051746885.1 Bacteroidota bacterium
CCAATGTTTCTTGTGGGCAATTAGCTCAGTTGGATAGAGCGCCAGCCTCCGGAGCTGGAGGCCGCAGGTTCGAATCCTGCATTGCCCACCATTCATAATTCCAGCCTGATTTATCAAGTCCAGCAAAACTCCCAAAACTTCCGAATAGAGATAAACAACAAAATTTAAGTTGTTTTTCATTATCCGTTAATGCCTGGATCAGTGAAATATCGGCATCTGTACTTGAACCTGTCAGTTCTGGTTATTTTATAGCCTTTCTTCCTGGCCCTTTCCACGATTTTTTTGTTCATGGTCTTGTCTTTGCCAGCATTAATCTCTGTTTGATCTCCTTTACATATGACAGGAATATTTTTTATATGTAAACGGCCACTAAGTCGGAGGAGAGCTTAACCAGAAAAACGCGGATTTTTTAACCCAAGTTTACCATGGTTGAAAGCAAATATTGTATGATTGATGAAAGGAGGATTCATGGGAGTAATGGGAGATTCGATGGTTGAGTACGCGCAACCCTTGATTGATGAAACGGATGGTTCCCACGAGCAGATGCAGAATGCGCTGTCAGTCGCTCAAATGTGTTGGAATCTCGCGTTGTTGCCCGAGTCAAAGCAGGAAGAAATGCTCGCCAAAATGCGTTCAGCACTCAATATGGACGATGCCGAGTTTGCAGATTTTCGGGAAGAGGTTATCGCCCCCATGATCTTGCGGCATCACAAGATGTTTCCCAACATATCACGTCAGTATTTGCAGACGAGTGCATCGGCTGCCCCAAACGAAAAAAAGTATCCCGGGACCGGACGCAATGAGCCTTGTCCATGTAATAGCGGAAAGAAGTACAAATGGTGTTGCGGAAGATGACCCGTTGCCGGGCCTCGAAAAAGCGTCTACTACGGAAGAGCTATCATGTGCTGCAGAGACTCAGCGTTATGAAACGACGGACATGACGAAGAAGAATAATAAAAATGCTGCTGTTTGGGCACTCGGAAAAAATTCCCTGATTAGAGGGGATTGGTACAAGTTTCTTGAAACTTATCTATGCCCTGAGAGACTGACTTGAAGTTTTTTTTGTAAGGCCATTTCTGCTTTTTCCAGTTTTTTGTCATTTGACACTCGTATCGTGTGATAATCTTTTAATAAATTAACCCTACAACGTAACTTATGTTTCACCATCTGTTTCGCGTAACTTTTTCCGTCTATGCGCCAGATAAGCCCTATGATTTTTGAGCTGCACCCATTTAACCAGCAAAATAAACTGTTCGGCATTGAATATGGGCATTGGCAAAATCGCTCTCAAAAGGACTCTAAGCTGCGACACTGTAATAGCTGGTGCTTTTTTTCCCCAATCTGATCTTTATGTGCCAGAGAAAAAAATGAGCAAGCATACAGGTCAAAATATGATGATGCCAGCCTGGAAATTTTCTAACCTCATAGTGGTCCATGCCGATCTCTGTTTTGGACTCTTCAAAGCATTGCTCTATAGACCAGCGCAAGCCGCTCAACCATACTAATTTTTTAAGGCGAACGCTTGTCGCGGCATTGGAAATAAAAAAAGAGTATTGCGGATGTTTCTCAATCGTCCTTCGTATAAGCAGCCATACTGTTTTGTGCGGAAGGCCATCTTTAGCGAGCACCACCCGTTTTTTTGTAAATTCATATTCAATTGGCCCCTTGGTACCTTCAGATACCTTGCGCCTGTACCAGAAAAAATCGTTGAGATTTACGGCAATATTTTTAAAAGAAATCGGCTTTCCGGATTCATCGGAAACAATTTTTTTGGTGCACTTTTTACCCTTGTGAGTATAATCTTTTTTGATCGTTACCGGTTGTTTAAGCCAGCACAAAGTAGTCTCGGGTATCTGGACCATGTATGTAATTCCGGCAAGAGATTCTGCAGCCTCAATAAACTCAGGGCTGTTGCCATACAACGAGTCCGCCAGAATATAACGAGCGGGCAGCGTTTTTTCTTCAATGATTTCTTCAAGCATATCAACAGCGAGTTGAGGCTTGGTTTTAAAGCCGATATTATCAGGAAGCTTGCATTTTTCCCGGCGCATTTCATACTCAGGCCCGAACCATTTTTCAGGAATAAAAAGACGCTTATTAACAAGGGCGTATCCGTAAGGGGAAGTGTATGCGGCAAATACACCGACCTGACAGTTATCGACTTTTCCAGCGGTGCCACAATATTGCCTGGAGACTCCAATAGAGTTGTTTCCTTTTTTGATAAAACCGCTTTCATCAAAAACAAGGGCACCTTCCGGATCCCCGAGATCCTCATTTACAAAATTACGATACTTGCACATTATCTTTTTGTCATCCCACGAGGCATCAGACGCAAACCGTTGCATGGCCCGCACTTTTCCACCTTCGGTGGCGCATGCTATCGGCTCTATAGACTTGCGGGTTAGTTCGCTAAACTGGCCGGACATATAACGAAAAAAGTGTTCTCTGGATTCGCTTCGAAGAAAGCAGTCTGCAAATTGTTCGTGAAAGCCCCTGAGTTCATTGAAAAAACCGTTAATGTCATTTGGGTCTAAATCGAACTTCGGGACAGAATATAGATAATCCGGTTGCCGTCCCTCTGGTAACATAAGATATCTCCTTTCTGCTGTTTATTTCGTGAAATAGCAGAAGTTATTAGCGGAGGCACTATAATATCTGCTTTGGCATATAGGCATATAACCACTCTGCCTTATTACCAGGAAAGGTCCATGGTTTGCCCGGGTTCTGCATACAGGGCTACATAGTACGGGCCATCCTGGCCTTTGAGAAAAATGTTTGCAGAACCCCAGCCACGATCAACCTGATTAAACTCTGTGTCCCAGACTATCCACCTGGAGTCTTCAGGTCCGTTAAATATCATCTGTGCATCAATTCCCACCTGCTCAAGACATACCCATTCAGTCAGATACTTTTCCTGAACCGTTATTTCCAGATAAGAACCGTACTTAATCTGAGTTATATCTTCAAGGGGTCGATAGAGATAATCCCTACAGGTCAGCCATTCCTGGCCATCTCTATCTATGACTTTCAGGTCAGATAAGTCTCTGCCAAGAACAATGGGGATTAAAATATCCATTGTGGCAAGTGTGTCTGTATCAACAGCAAGTGGTAGGTCTTCATCTGATTCTCCGGCAAAGATATTCCCTGGAAGATCGTCTTGGGCCAATAGTTTAAGTTTTGGTGATATGTCATAGTAATGGGTATATGATATGGCCAGATCATTGGCCAAAACCCAGGTTTTACCCAGTCGATCCTCCCAGGCAGAAGAAAATTTTGCACCACTATTCAGACGCTGGGCCAATGCGTATTCAGCATTATAATAATCTTTTGCCTCCCGCATGACGATATATTCCCGACCATCTTTTTCAGTAAACTCAAAGTCCATCCCTGGAATATCCTCAGAGGCAAACCAGCCGTTTTTCCTCAAACTGAGTTCTGAAAAAATAGGCTCCCAACCATCTTCATTTCTCATTTGTATTTCAATTTTATTGTCCTGCTTAATCTCTACACGGTACAGGCTTTGGTAATTGGCATAATACCCGGAAAGAGATTCTAAATAATCCTTGGAAGCCTCTAGTGCCGGAGATTTTTCTCTGACAACAGGTTCAGGCATTTTGTCCAGGGTCCCTTTATCAACCATGGCTGCCAGCAAGGCTTTTTCCGCCATTTTAGCCAGGTCAGCGTCAGGGGCATTTACTCCGGTAACTGCCACCCCGAGGTTTTCTTCAGGAATAACCCAAAGCTCTGTGGTGTAAGCCAGGGTGCCCCCATTTTTAGTCAAGGCCTTTTTGCCCACATATTTGATTGCAGGGTGGGATACATTGTCCCAACCCAGACCATAACGCAAAAAATCCGTATCAATGACTTTGAATTTCCCTTGTGTTTGATCTTTTTCCATAGCCTGAAGTGAATGTTCTGTGAGCAAAATTTCTTGATTGACTGTCCCCTGGCTTGAGATCAAATCCATAAACCGCACCAGATCTGTTGGCGTTGAAACAATACCTCCTGCCCCGTGTATATTCATATATTCCATGGGCAGTTTTTCTCCTTCATGATAAACTCCTGCATACGAGTCTTTTTCAAATGGTCCGGTGGCAAACCTGCTATTTTCCATGCCCAAGGGATCGAACAATTCTTTTTGCACATATTCTGTAAAAGGCATTCCGGTTACTTTTTGGATTACAATTTCAGCCAGGGTAAAACCATCGTTGCAATAGACATTCATATAGCCAGGTTCGTGCTTAAGCCGGCTGTTTTTTATAGCTTTGTATGCAGCTTCCTGGTATTCTTCCCAGGGCTTGATGGTCATGCCCCCTCGGTAATAAGAACCTGGCAGCCCGGAGGAGTGATTAAGGAGCATACGGATGGTGATGTCCTTGTATTCTTCAGACTGCATTTCAAAATTCGGCAAATAAGTCACTACCGGATCATCAAGACTGACCTTACCCTGATCAACCAATTGCATAATTGCTGCAGCTGTAAAGACTTTGCTTACAGAGCCAATATTAAACAATGTCTGACTGGTGACAGGAATTTGAGACTCTTGATCTGCATATCCAAATTCCTGGGTCCAGAGAAGATCATGGCCAGACATAAGGGCAATGGAAATTGAGGCGTTTTTATCAGCTTCCAGGACCTTTTGCCCCATTTCATTGATTACAGAATAGGACTTATAGTCATGTTCATTGCTATTTGAAGTTTCATTATTGCAGGAACTGCAGAAAAAAATAAGGAGCGTAAAACAAGCCAGATGCAAAAAATTAAGACGTAGAGAATAGAGCCTTGAAAACATAACCCACTCCTTTTAACGTGTTGATTATTTTAGCAGTTCCTGTCCAGGACTTAGCCAGAAAAGAAGAGTTAAGCTGCATGCTGCCAGTTTAATGATTTGTCAAATTATTTTTTTGTGATTATAATCAACAGCTTATGAACAGATGCGCCTGCAAAGAATAAGTTTTTGCAGGCAGTGTTAAGTTGAAAGTTTTAAGTCAAATCAGAAATTTATAAAATTTAATCTGTACGTTTAACTCCAGTTTTCGACTTTTTGCAGTTGCGTCTTAAATGGATGGGTTGTTTTTCCCGGATATTATAAGTCAAGCAGCATGGATTTTACTTCAGCCGGAATTTTGGGCAGTTGTACCTTTCGTTTGAAATCCTTTCTGGAAATATTGAAAAAATCTGGTTTCCATTGGTTGTGAAGTTTTAAGCGCAGATAGAAGCTGTCTTCCGCTTTTTCGTACAATATCCAGACGGTTGCGTATTTTTTATTGTTCTCCGTGTTTGATTCCAGTTTGTTTACATAGGTATAGGTTTGAACCGGGCAGCCGAAAATTTTGTCCTGGCTGGGGACCACCAGATGCCAGTCGTGTATCCAATCCGGCATTTCCAGATTCTCAAAGGGAGAGGCGATGCCGGTAGCCTGGCTTTCGCGTCTTTTTTGCTTATAAAAGTTTTGCTATCCGCTGATTGTCCTTTCATGCGGATTTTGGCGCGAAATTGATATGGTCCTCTTTTTCCGATACTGGCCATATTTGTTTCTTCGGCAATTTGAAGTTTAGTGTTCCATATATGTCACAAAAAATATTTATATGTTATTTTATACATTAATTTCAAGCTACAAGTCAATGTCGAGCAGGGACTTATAATCCCTTGAAGCTTTGTTTCGTGTCGGTTCAAGTCCGGCCCCGGGCACCAAAAGACAATAAATATCTGGAGGTTAGGTTGAGGCCGTCCCCTTTTTTCGTCATTTTTCTTCAATCACCACCTTTTTAAAAATCCACTGTCCCATATTTTCAGAAAATTTTCCCCTAAAACTTGATATTTTTTTTTGGAAATCGAGCCTGCAGGATATTATCCTTGCTTCTATCCTCAAAACGATTTAAAAGTTGAGTATGGCGAAAATTCATAATCCACATGATAAAATATTCAAAAATGTAATCAGCGATCGGGATAACGCAGTCAGTCTGCTCAGAAATATTCTTCCCGAACCGGTTCAGAAACATTTGGCACTGGAGGAAATGCAATACGAGAAGGATTCCTATGTCCCCAAGCATTTGCAGAAATATTTTTCAGAGCTCCTAACCAGTTTCCATCCGTAAATGGCCCTTTTCCAGTTTAACTGCGTCAATTTTCGTAATTATTCGATCACGTATTAGGATACGCTCACTCATAATTACTCAATCTTCTTGTTTAACAGAAAAAAATCTCATTTCCGAATTGGAAACCTGATATTTCTAAATCCGAAATTTTTTGGATTTCCGGATAAGAACTAACCAGCGTTCCGATGATAGACAGGGATCAAGAAGCCAAGATTTATTTTCTTTTCGAACATAAAAGTGCCCGGGATAGACGAACCCCGATACAACTG
>JBNJFN010000186.1:0-6328 GCA_051746885.1 Bacteroidota bacterium
CATTTATCCAGGTGACCTTTTCAGAATCTGAGCAGTTTTTCCGATTTTGCTTGTCTCGATTCAGTTTCCATGATGCCTCCTTGTCTTTTTTGTCGGCATCATACCCCAAGGCTCAGGGCTGCAGAAGATGCGGTTTCATTATCCCTTACCAGGAAATATCAATTCTCACTCACTGCAGATTTGCATCATTTTGTGTACATTTGATAAATCGAGTTTGTTCTGCATTGCCTCGAGTATTTCCTCTGAACCCGCCAGATCGATGCAATCATCTCCTGTTTGTTTTACCATCTCCGAACAGGTCATTCTAAATTCGTGCGCAGCCCCCAGATGTTTCGCCTTTTCGAGACTATAGTACCAGTATTTCAGGGCAGAACGTCTTTTCCCCCTAAGCCAGAAGCAGGTGCCTCTTAGTCGATACGCCTCCGGCAAGGCCCAGCAGAAACGTTTGCTTTCTTTGACGGCAGCCTTACACGCCATCAAGATTTGCCGAGCCTGCGATGCATTATTGAAGCCGTCAGCTTGTTCAGCAGTCTCCAGATACGCTTCGGCTAAAGCATTGTGAAGGAAGGCGACAAAGTGCCCTGTCAACCGAAGCTCAATGAATCTTTTGTGTGTGGCATTTAAGATCTTTAAGCCCCTTTCTCTGTCGCCAATTTGCAGACAGCACTTGGCAAGATCTTTGTTGGTTATACCACAAGAGTAATGATCTGCGGCTGACTCAAGCAGCTCTACAGCTTTTTCAAAGAGAGTTAATGCCTCGTCCACATTTCCTGTGTGAAAATTGCTCAAACCCTGTCCCTGCATCCCCCATCCCATCAACTGCCTGTCCCCGCATTGCTCGCCTACTTCGGTCAACCTCAGGGCCAGCTTAAGACTCTGTTCAAATTGTCCTTTGTAGTTCAGCAAAAAAGCAGTGCAAATCACAGGATCTCCCCATCTTCGCATGTCTCCGGCCTTCCAGAACAGCTCTGCAGCCTTGCAATACTCTTGTACCGCCCTATCCCAATGACCTGCAAAATCTTCATGAAAGCCGACACCCAGGTAACAATGGCCAATAATGATCGGATTGGAAATATGAGGTATCAGAGCCCTTACCCGTCGATGATACTGTTCTGCCAATGCAAACTTGCCGAACATATCACAGGTAATTCCCAGGGCCATTGATCCCCTGGCTATCCCGGGACGGTAGCCTTTTCGCTCAGCATAGTTCATGCACTGTATGGAATGCAAAAGTAAACGTTCCCTGTTTTTGAAGAAATCTATCCACCCCAGCATTTCAAAAATATGAAACTGCTCTTCAACACTGGGGTCTTCCTCACCATATGCTCTGACGATAAAGAAACCGTAGATAAAGCGGTGCAGCAAATGGATGATCAGTTGCCTGCCGATGCTCAGACGAATGGACCAGCGTGTATCTGGAACCGGTTTTCCATGTAAAGCAAGAGCACGATGAAAGTATTCAATGGCCTGCGCATGATCTCCCCTTCGGAAAAAACTTTCCCCCATTTTCCTTTCCAACACTGCGCGCTGGAAAGGATCCCATTCATTTCCGAATTTTTTGTCGTATGCGGCAACAGCCTTTTTATAGTTTGCAAGGGCTTCTGCATCTGCAGCTATTCGATCGGACTGGTCCGCTGTTTTTAAAAGATAGTCATGCGCTTTTTCCCAGACGGAGGCCTGGGCGTAATGATAGGCCAACAACCCGCAAAACTTTTCACTATGCTCTTGAAAAATTGTTTCAAGAGCTTCAGCGACTTTTTTGTGAATTATTTTCCGTTTCGCCAGTAGTATACTTTCGTAAACGGACTCCTTGATCAAGTCATGTTTGAAAGTATATTCAAGCTCGGGAAATTTCGTTTTTTCCTGAATCAAATTATCTTTTACAAGCAACTGCAAAGAGGTATCGATATCCTCCCGTGCATCTTGTATTGCTTTTAACAGTCTGTATAGAAAACTCCTTCCAATCACAGAGGCCGCTTTTAAAACCTCCTTGAGATCTTCATCCAATCGATCTATACTTGCAAAGATTAACCCGCGAAGCGTATCAGGGATGGGGACTTTCCCTTTAATCGGCCTGATCAGCCATTTCCCGGTTTTTTTATCTTTGTACGCCAAATCTCTGCTTATAAGCGTGCGGATTAGTTCCTCCACAAAAAGGGGGTTGCCCTGGCTCTTAATATCGATAATACTTTTTAATTGAAGAGAAATTTCATCGAGCTTAAGGAGCCTGCTGAACATTTGCAGACTATGTTCCTGTTGTAGCGGGTTCAAGGCAATTTTAGTGTACCAACCCCTGTATTCGGCAGAGATGTCTTCTTCGAAATCAGTAATATGCTCTTGACCTTCAGGGCGGGAGATAAAGCACATTATCAATGCATGTTCGCGGATCAGAGGAAGCAGATGTCGGAACAGTTCGACGGTAGATTCGTCAGTCCATTGGAAATCTTCAAATTCAAGGACCAAAGGATGCTTCTGAGCTAAACGAGAAACGAATTGTCGTGCGGTTTTGAATATCTGCCGTCGCAGTGCCTCTCCATTTAAAAAGGCAACCCGTTCCGACAAATCACCTTTTACCTCAAAGGCCAGGAGAGTTGCTATATAAGGCAAGGTATCCGCAACTTGGTCCGGGAAAAGACTGGATATCCTCTCCTTTAGCTTCTGCCATCCCTTGAGCTCATCATCATCTTCCGTTATTCCTGAAAATTGTTTTAGAACATCCAGAAACGGCCAAAAGCTTACATCCTGGCTGTACGAAAGCGCACGGCCTTCCAGCCAATACACGGAATCACCTTTCTGTTTTTTTACCTCCTCAATCAAGCGGGACTTGCCAATACCGGCTTCGCCCTCAATCCATATGATGCTTCCTTTGTTTGATGTTGCAAGTCGCCTCACCGTGTTTATAAGCAAAGCAGTTTCTGTCTCCCGGCCAATGATTTCACACTTCAAATCGAAATGAGGGAGGGCCGGTTCTCTTGTGTCTTTTGAAAAGATTAGCTTGTATACATCAAGAGGGTCAGATATGCCTTTGACAGAAACCGGATTTTGTTTTTCAAAACGAAAATGACGTTCTGTCTGAATATATGTTCTGTGGCTGACTAATATTTCATCCGGTTTGGAAACTCCTTCTATACGGGAGGCGATATTGATGGTTAGTCCTGATAGTCCGTGCCTGCCCTTTTCCCGGTCTATATCTCCTGTCACAACGAGGCCTGTGTTGATGCCGGTGTGCATGGTCAGCTCGCTTCCTGTTCTCTTCTCCACCCATTTTCCCATGGATTTAACTGATTTGTGCATTTCAACCGCTGATTTAATCGCTCTGACAGGATCATCCTCATGTGCTTTTGGTATACCGAATACAGCCATGACTGAGTCGCCAACAAATTTTTCTATAAAACCATCATATTTTTTTATGATTGACGATACTTTAGAAAATATGCGCCCCATAATTATCCTGAGCTCTTCCGGGTCAAGTTGTTCCGTCATGGCTGTAAACCCGGAGAGATCCGAAAAAAGAATTGTTACATGTTTCCGTTCACTTTCTTCATATGAGTCAGGTTCTTTTCTGGATTTTGTTTCTTTTACAGGCGCCCCGCATTCGTGACAAAATCGGCAATCAGCTTTTATTTTGCATCTGCACAGTCGGCATAGGATAATCAGTGCTCTTCCGCATTGACTGCAAAATTTCGCATTCTCGAGATTATTCACTTTACATTCAGGGCATTGCATTTTCTTTGCCTTAACCCTTGAAAACCGGGTTGTTCTTCCTGAACTGTTGTAATATGATTCTACCTTAGGATTGTATACTAAATATAAACCTGTTCTATGAAAAGGTTTCTGTCAAGAGTTAGCTCGTTAAGAATTCAAATTTTTCAGTCAAATTCAGAAACCCTGGGGCCGGGGTTTCTGAATTTGACTGAACTGAGGGAGTGCGCCCGATCAAACACTGGTGAGCTCCTCGGCAGAGGCGGGGGCTACCTAAAAGCAATTATGCTGATCACAAATCCGGGAAATCCGCTGCTTTTATCGTGACGCCCAGGTTTTGGGCTTTTGACATGAAGTCTTCAAGGAGTTTTTTCAACTCGAGCTGGTGTTCTCCTGTGGAAAACAAAAACAAGGTGGTCATTGATTTCTTTTCAAGGCTGGATGCGGGCACGGACTTTTTATATTTTTCCTGAAAATTTTTGAAATGACACAACACTTCCTTCATGTTTTGAAACCGGTTTTCCCTATTTTTGGCACATGCTTTCAGTATAAAGTCCTTGAGTTCTTCAGGTATTAAAGGATCCAAGCCTTTAGGATCCGGGATATCCACATTGAGATGCAGATCTTCAAGCGCCACGATGTCGGTTTCAGAATAGGGCCTTTGCCCTAATGCCATTTCATAGGCCACGATTCCCAATAAATAAATATCCGAACGTCCGTCCACCGGTTCCATTTCGATCTGTTCGGGTGACATGTAGTAAGGTGTTCCAAGAAAATCAGTATTTGCCGTATAAGCCGAACAGGCCAGTCCAAAATCCAAAATCTTAATTTGTCCATTGTTTTTAATGAAAATGTTGGCCGGCTTGATATCCTGGTGAATCACCCCTCTTGAATGAGCATATTCCAGGCCGGAACTGATTTGGACAAGATAATCAATGAGCTCCGGATAAGGCAGTTTGGATACATCCGCCAATTTTTCAGCCAGCGAAACACCTTCGAGATATTCCATAATGATAAAAATTGTACGAAATTTTTCTTCAATATCATAGACCCTGACAATATTCGGGTGATTGAACCGCGCTACAAATTTGGCTTCATCTTTGAATTTTTTCAGAAAATCTTTATTCATTGCCATGTCATGTTTCATCATCTTGACTGCAACCGCCATATTGAGCTGTCGGTGGACACCGCCGTAAACAATTGCATGGCCCCCTTTTCCAATGATATCCGTAATCAGATATTTGCCGATTTCACGTTTCGCAGTATGTTTTCTCGAAGAAAATCGTTCAGTTATCAACTCCGTTAGAAAATTTCTCACGTCCGGATACATTTCGCTTATGGCATCGAACCGTTCACGCGCAATTCTCCATAGTTTCATATCCGTATCCGCTCGAACTGTGGCACTTCTGACTTCACCGGTAAGGATCGCCATCTCTCCGACAACTCCCCCCGGAAATATTCTTGCCTCTTGATAGGTTTCGCCATGGTGCCGGACATAGACGGAACAGGTGCCTTCCTGGATTATGAAACAATCATTCCCGGGTTCTCCCTCCTCCATAATGGTTTCCCCTGCACAAACTAAAGTCAATGACAATCCATTCAGAAACTTGCAGAGTCCCCCCCGGTCTATGGACTGGAAAAAATGAGTTTTCATGAGAAACTGGTAATCACCCGGTAATGGGACCTCTTCAGGTTTCTGCCGTAGGTGTACAATTGGATTGTTATCCAGCATTTGGTATTCACAGCCTACTAAAAAGTATTCCTGGTGTGTTTTATCACGGTCTATCCATTTGCTTGAACACCAAGCGGCGCTCCATTGCTGCAGCTTAGAATTATAAATTTGCAATGTAAACGGGACTTCCAGATCTACGCTACGGGGGCAACGCATGCAAATTCCCTGTTCACTTTTGTTAATCAGATCAATGTAGCGAACTGTGGGATCAGTTTCTCCGGATTGGCTCAAATAAGCAATGCCAAGCCCTAAAGGATCACAATTTTTCCGGATCATCCGTCTTCTTTCTTCCATTTACCCTCTCCAAAAAACGATATACTTTAAATTCAGAAGATGATGTAAAAATAAATGACGGTCACACAAATTTTTGCATGTTGGATCTGTCTCACTACCTTTTGGTAATTTTTTATCAGATTTTACGTTATCTGCTATGGAACTTGCAAAATTTATTCCGATTTGGCGATATGGTTTCGAAAGAATACAAATAACACTGCAAATGCTGTCTTCCAAGATTTTGGAAAATAAACAGCAATGGAACAATCAATATTGAAATTATGAAACATATGCCACATAATAAGAATATTACTATATATTTTAATAAAAAAACAGCTGTACAAAGCCACATATGCCAAATACAGTAAGGTACTACTTTGAAAGGTCTGGGGGCAGGGGGTAGCTGAATACTACAAGCTAAAATTGAATAGCTTTTCAAACTAACAAGACAAACGAACCGGATTTAAATTGGACAAACCCGTCACCACCGAAATCAATACTGAAAAATGCAGCGGATGCGCCGCCTGCATCCGGGTCTGCCCGTCCGACGCCATAGAGATCATTGATGAAAAAGCCCGGATTACCGGAGAAATTTCACAAGGATGCGGCCACTGCATGGCG
>JBNJFN010000187.1:0-6325 GCA_051746885.1 Bacteroidota bacterium
TTTCTGACATGCTTCTTATTTTGAAAAAAAAGATAAGGAAATCTTCTTTTGTGGGAAAGGGATGACGGAAAAAATTCATTCAAGATCATTACGAAACCTTAGTTCTTGTCACTGGTGTCTGAAAAAACGAAAATTATCCCAAAAGAGTAGCGAATATCAGATTTCTATTGCAACTTTATATTTAATAAAAACTCTGAGACAGAACATCAACAACCCAAAGTACAGAATCATCAATCATATTTAATCATGGGAATCGCCAACTACAAGCTAACAAAGCCCCAAAAGAAGGCAGCCAGGGAGATTATCAACAAAGGCCTGTAACGGGATTATCAAAAAGGACTCGAGAAAATGGAAAACATCCTCGGTAAATGGAGGTCAGGGAAAATGGACAACCAGGAAGCATATTTTGCCATTAATAAGGCAGTCAGCAATCAGGACAAATATCTTGCCCGCCGTTACGACAACATAACGGGTTCGAGGTATCTTTTGACCATCTATGGGCTTTATGTGGACAAAGTAATATCGGAAGAGGAGCTTAATCCTTTGGGCGAAGAAGTCAAAAAAGAAATTGTTGAATAGGGCTTGCTGAAAAACAAATATTACGCTTATTTTTATGATGTTATGACCTCATTTGATTTGTAGAAGTGCAAGGTCTCTTTTTAAAAATGGGAAATAGCTTTGCACTTCTTGTCCTGAAACAGAGTTTCAATATATAATTTTAGCATTTTTCTGTTTTAAGTGAAGGTTTCAAAAAAGCTAAAAATGTTAGTGTTCAAACGGCGGGGTGGCCTGTCCGTTTTCCGGGCCTGCCTGGCGGGTCATGAAAAAGAAACATTCTGCTATTTGACTGTACAATCACTAAAATGAATGGTTGTATATATTTAAAACGTCAGACAGGCCTGCCTGGCGGTTTATGAAAACGAATCATTCTAATTTTTGAATGTAAAAACAATAAAATGAATGGTTGAAAATAGCGAAATCACCTGGCTGTTGAAATCCCTGGGTTTTTAAAAAATTGATATTTTCGGAGCAGAACTGGGGGCATTTTACCGCAACGATCAACTGACTCCAGATAATTTTGAAATGCTTGTAATTGCCAAAAATAATGACCAACTCCCCTGAACAAATCATCTCTCAAACCATTGATTTTGTTAAAACAACCCTGTCCGACGCTGAAGGGGGCCACGACTGGTGGCACACCCTCCGGGTGCGGAACCTGGCTCTGCACCTTGCCCAAACCGAGCCCGGCGACCGTTTCGTGGTGGAACTCGGCGCTTTGCTTCACGACATTGCCGATCCCAAATTTTATGAGGGCGACGAAACCATCGGTCCACGTAAGGCAGAAAAATTTCTTGAGGGGTTGGGTGTTGAAAAAAAGGTGATCAATCACATCCAAAAGCTCATTGCCAACATTTCTTTCAAAGGCGGGACTCATACGCAGAATTTCCACTCCCCCGAACTGGCCATTGTCCAGGATGCCGACCGGCTGGATGCCATGGGGGCCATCGGCATCGCCCGCACCTTCAATTACGGTGGGTTCAAAAACCGGGAAATTTACAACCCGGACATCCCACCAAATCCCGATATGACCAAAGAAACCTATAAAAACAGCACCTCTCCCACCATCAACCACTTTTACGAAAAATTACTTTTGCTGAAAGACCGCATGAACACCCCCACCGGCAGATCCCTGGCCGAACACCGTCACCGGTTTATGGAACAGTTTCTAGAGGAATTTTTTGAAGAGTGGAACGGGAAATTGTAGGCTGAAACACCCATGGTCCCTGTTCAGAATTTTGATCAATGGGTTGAGAAAAAATTGGAGGTCATCCAAACAGGGTTTACTGAAAAAATGGTTATCACACCAATTATAGGGACATTATAACGGGTTTCATCAGTATAAAATTATTCTAAGTCATTGGTCTGATGGAACCTGTCTGCCGTTTTCTCGAAAAGAATCTATTTTCTCAAAAGAAACTTTCTAAGAAAACAAGATTTGCCTTCTAATAAGCCGCCAGGCAGGCTCGCATGATTGAAGTTTATACATGTTCTTTTGTGACAAACCTTGTCATGCTCGTTTCATTCGTGTAAAATTTATTTAAGTCATTGGCCGAATGGAAGCTGCCTGACGTTTTCTCGAAAAGAATCTATTTTCTCAAAAGAAACTTTCCAGGAAAACATGATTTGCCCTCTAATAAGTTGGCAGGCAGGCTCGCATGCAAGAACTTATACATGTTCTTTTGTGACAACCTTTGTCATGCTCGTTTCATTGGTAGAAGTGCAAGGATTTTTGTTAAAATTCGGAAAAAACCCTTGCACGTAGGTAGCGCACTTCACCCATGTAATTTTATCAAAATAAAATGAACGTTTTAAAAGTCCAAAACCATTACAAAGGATGAACCGGAGTGTTTTAAAGATGCCAGAACCAAACCGATACCTGGTTGAGCTTTTTTTAAAACTGCTCATCCATACCTTGTTTTCCCTTAAACAATCTGAAACCATTTTTAAACATTTACGTAGTATTCGTGTAAAAATTACAACTAATTTTTTAGCCCGTATTAAGTAAGTATAAATTGATGCAATGTTTGTTTGGCAATGTTTAACAGAGGCGATGTTTGTTTGCAAAACTTTATTTATCTGCCAAAACGTTTTTATTCGGAACACAGACGTGACTTTATGGGCCAACATTAAATTATTATGTTTATGAAAGATGCTTTTAGGGTATTATGTTTGTCAATCTTCCTGGCCCCTTTTGTTTTTTCTTTTTCTCAAAAGCAAGAATTCCGTTTTAAGAGCTTGACTGTTGAAGACGGGCTGTCACAAAGCAACGTGGTGTGTGTTTTACAAGACAGTGAAGGGTTTATATGGTTCGGGACCCAGGATGGCTTAAATCGATTTGATGGATATGATTTCAAGACATTCCGTAACAATAACGATGATAAGCATTCCTTGTCAGGGAATCGAGTCGCTGCGATGGTTGAAGATTCCACAGGCATAATATGGATCGGCACATACTTTAACGGGATAAACGCCTATAATAAAGAAACACACAAATTTAAAAAGTATTTAAATGAGCCTGGTCCAGGCGATGAAGAGTGGGTAGGCCAGGTCCGTGATATGAAAATGGATTCCGACCACAATCTGTGGGTCTTTTTCGGAGGTGGAATAGGACGATATAACAGAGAAACCGATAAATTTGAATACCAATCTTTTGAGGAATTTTTCAATGGTAAATGTAATAAGCTCACCTATAATTTGATTGATTATTCATCCACGGAATGGTTGTTTGCTTCTGCTTGTGATAATTTATTAATGGTCAATAAGAATGACTCCACAGTTCAGGAAATGCAAATAGAGCCTGAAGGTGAACTGGCGGATTACGAGAAATTTATAGAAAGAGATTCAAAGAACAATATTTGGATAGGAACGATAGGAAAAGGACTTTTCCAGTACAACCATAATTTGGAGCTTGAAAAGAATTATAACAACCCGGGAAATGCGACTGCAGAAATGGGGGCTTTTGTTCGTACTTTTTTGGAGTTGGACAATGGAAATTATTGGATTGGCATGGACGCTGATGGGATTTACACCCTTGATGAAAACCGTGAAGTGATTCAAAATTTGCGACACAACGAAATGGCAGAAAATAGTTTGGGCGGGAATACCGTTTATGATCTTTACGAGGACAGAACGGGTATTATTTGGGCCGCCCATTTTGGAAGTGGGGTAAGCTATTATGACCCCAATGCAATGAAATTCAAAGCTTATTTTCACAGACCCAATGATCCGGAATCATTAAGTCCCAACCCGATCCTGTCCGTTTTTGAAGACTCCAGTGGACGAATATGGGTTGGCACTGACGGAGGCGGTCTAAATTTATTTAACAAGGAAGAAGGAACCTTTGATCATTTCACCCAAGAAAAGGACGGTTTGACCACCAATGTCATTACAGCCATTGATGAAGACCCCGACGGCAACCTTTTGCTGGGAACCTGGGGAGGCGGTTTTATGATTTTCAATCCTGAAACCGGCCACGTCGAAGACTTTCTCGACGACGGTTATTCGATTAACGGAACAGCATTGGATCCCCATGTCTGGACCTTTTCAAGAGATAAAAACGGGTTAATTTGGTTAGGAATACTGGGCAGTTCCAATGCGAATTATTATGATCCTGAAACAGGGGAGATTTCCTCATATTCCAATTTAACCGGCAATGAAAACATATTAGAAAACCAAATCATGACATCCATGACCGATTCTCAAGGCAATGTTTGGTTTGGCACGGAAGGTGGAGGTGTCTACCAGTTTCTTGCTGATGAACAGAAAATGAGATCCTTCCTGCATGATCCTGAAGACCCGAACTCGTTAGTCAATGACGTGGTGTATACATTGTTTGAAGACTCGGAAGGAAACATCTGGATGGGAACCAATAATGAAGGCATTAGTATATATGACCCGGTAAAGGAAACATTTTCCACGTTAAATAAAGAAGATGGTTTACCCAGTAATTCGATTATGGGAATATTGGAAGATGATGATAACAATTTCTGGATCAGCACAACCAATGGACTTTGTCTTTATGAGAAGGACAACGATACTTTTTTAAATTATTCAACAAAAGATGGATTACAGGGTAATGAGTTTAAGTACAATGCCAGTTTAAAGTCCAGCAACGGCACATTTTATTTTGGGGGATTAAAGGGCCTGAATGTTTTTCGCCCCGAGGAAATAGAAAAAAATCAGGTGAAGCCCCCGGTTTATTTTACCGATTTCAAGCTGTTTAATGAATCTGTAGAAGTTGGCGAAAAAGATTCTCTTTTAAAGAAGCCTGTCTCGCAGACCGATACCATCGTTCTTAACCATAAACAGAACGTTTTCGAAATATCATACGTGGGGCTTAACTATACAGCGACCGAAGATAATAAATACAAATACAAGATGATCGGCTTTGACGATGCGTACACTTTAACAAAAGAACGGACGGTATCTTATATGAACCTGTCTCCAGGGGAATATACTTTTCACGTGATGGCTTCCAACAATGATGGGCTATGGAACGAGGAAGGTGCCCGGTTGTTTTTTATTATTAAACCCCCTTGGTGGGGGACTTGGTGGTTCAGGGGTTTCGTTTTAATTTTGATAGGGAGCGGCATATTTGTTTTTTTCCAGTACAGGACTCGTCAAATGAGACGTGACCAGAAAGAGTTGAAAGAAAAGGTGGCACAGGCAACCGGTGATATCGAGGAGCGAAACGCGAAATTATCGGAAGCGCAGAACAAGCTGACAGGCATTATGGATGAGGTCAAGAACGAACTTGGCAAAGCATCAGAGGAGCTTTTGGAAGCAACCAGCAGTCAGGCCTCCTCCATTGAGGAGATATCTGCCACCATTGATCAAATGGCTGCCGATATTTACAAAAACGCTCAGGAAACTGCCAAGATGCTGGAAAGTGGTAAAAGCGTTGAAAAAGAAACCGAAACCAGCGAGGAGATCGTTACTAAAACGGTTAATGCAATTCAGGATATTTCGGAAGGGATTAATTTTATTTCTGAATTCGCCCGTAAAACGAACCTCCTTTCCCTGAATGCTTCAATTGAAGCGGCCCGGGCCGGTGTTTATGGCAAGAGTTTCGCGGTAGTAGCCTCCGAGGTCAAAAACCTGGCAGATCAGTCCCAGGAAGTGGCGGTTGATATTAGAAAGCTGTCGCAAACAGGTTTGAATTTATCAACGGAAGCTAAGCAGAAGATTGAATACTTGCATGACTATGTGAAAAATATTGTACCCCTTATTTCCCAGATTAATTCTTTTAGCCAACAACAATCCAAACAGGCAAATGACATTAATTCTTCGATACAGGAAATAAGCAATAACGTGAGCAAAACAACCGCGCTTGCTGAAAAGTTGGATAAAGCCATTAATTCGTTATCCCTTGATAAGGAATAAGCATTTATGACCAGACACCTGATCACAACTGTTTTGATATTTCTGCAACTTGGCATCTTGCATGCCGGGCAGCCCGATTCTCTTTTCATTAAACAGGAAAACCCGTTTCCCCGGGTGGCCATTCCTGTCATGACCGCGGCAACCGCCGGGGCATTCCTGCTGGATAAACCGCTCCGAGACCATCATGTCAGCCACTCCACGGCCTTTAAGAATGATTTTTCGGAAATATCGGATTATTTCGGAAATAAAAAGTATGTGGTGCCGGCAGTGGCGGCTGCTTACGGCACCGGAAGGTTCGTTTTCAGAGACCCGAAACTTCAGATGACGGCTTTTCAGTCTGCTCAGGCCATCCTGACAACAGCCATAGCAACCGAAACAATAA
>JBNJFN010000188.1:0-6288 GCA_051746885.1 Bacteroidota bacterium
TGCCAATTAAGGATTACAACCTTATATCATCCAATGATTAAACAAATCATTAATATATTGGTTTAAAATGCTGAGGATAAAAATAAGTTTTTTAACCTGACCTTATGATTTCAGAGATAAAAACATATAAAAAAAACAGGGAAATATGAGCCAGCATTTATCTGTAAAAGAAAATCACACAGAATCCGTTTCCGCGTTTGCAAACGATACTTACCAGGGATTAACCTCCATACCAAAATATCTTAAATCGAAATATTTCTATGATGCTGAAGGGGATAAGCTATTCCAGAAGATCACTGCATTAAACGAATATTATCTCACCGATTGTGAGCACGAAATACTCAATAATTTTAAAGATGACTTGCTGACATTCTTCCACGATTCCAATACACCTTTCTTACTAACTGAACTAGGTGCAGGCGACGGACAAAAAACTGAAGTTTTGTTAAACCATTTTCTCAATAAATCGGTACATTTTCGGTATCTACCCATTGATATTTCTCCAAATGTACTGAATTTGCTGGAAGCGAAAATTTCAGCGAATTTTCCCGGATTAAACATCATTACCTACCCGGGGGACTATTTCCAGGCCCTTGATCAGTTGAATAAAGAGGAAAACGGAAGAAAGATACTGTTGTTTCTGGGCTCGACCATTGGTAATTTCGAATTTGGAGAAGCCGTAGAATTTCTGCGGTCGCTGAAGGCCAAAATGAATAATAAAGATTTGCTCCTCATTGGATTTGACTTGAAAAAAGCTCCTGATACCATCCTGCGGGCATACAACGATTCCTCAGGCATCACTGCAAAGTTTAACCTGAATATGCTAAACCGGATAAACAGGGAGCTGGGGGGTGAATTTGTAACGGATAATTTCTACCACTACCCGACCTACAATCCTTCAACGGGGGAAGCCAAAAGTTTCCTTGTCAGCAAAACAGATCAGAACGTATACATTGAAAAACTTAATACCACCTTTGAATTCAAAAGTGGTGAATCAATTTTTACGGAGATATCCCAGAAATATGATGAAAGAATGATTAATGCTCTGGCAGAAAAAGCGGGTTTCCAAATACAAAACAATTTCTACGACAGCAAAAAATATTTTGTGGATTCTCTATGGCAAAAAAATAAAGGGTTTATCCTTTAATAGCCATATATGCAATTCTGATTATTCCGACTCCAAAAATCCCTAAAGCTAGATAATAAAACAAATGGGCAAGATTTTCAGATAAATCCAACTCTTCCCTGATGATAAAAAGAACAATCATTGCCAATCCCAGGATATACAAAACATAAAAATATTTAGACCAGTTCTTTTTCATAATTTTAGTAATATGGTATGAAACAAAATTGCAAAAAAATCATCAACTTATTAAAAAGATATTTTTATCGTTGGCCGGACAAAAATTTGTTTTATGCTTTCTGTAGAGTATCTTTGTTTATTGAAAATAACCATTAAAATCCTTAAAGAAATGAAAAAATATACTTCAACACTTACGTACCTAATGATGTTCATATTATCTTTATCCTTTATGAGCGCTCTTCATGCACAAAAAGCCGGAGATGATTCTGACCTTGACAAACAAGTCAGAAGTTTTCTCGACGATCAGCAGTGGCATAACATGAACGTACCTGAAGCAGATGGGAAACGGCTCTATGATCTGATCATTGAAAATAATTACACAAAGGCTTTGGAGATTGGCACATCTACAGGGCATTCCTCGATCTGGATCGCCTGGGCCCTGAGCAAAACCGGTGGAAAACTGATTACCATAGAGATTAATGAACAGAGGCATGAACAGGCATTACAAAATATCAAGGAAGCCGGTCTTTCGGATTACGTAGATGCACGCCTGGCCAATGCCCACGATCATGTACCGAAACTGGAAGGCCCATTCGATTTCGTATTCAGCGATGCAGACAAAGACTGGTACAAAAATTATTTTCAGGCTGTAGATCCCAAATTAGAGGTTGACGGTTGTTATACCTCCCATAATGTGTCCGAAGACGGTGGTTATTGGGGTAGTGACGAATACCTTGAGTTTTTAAAATCATTGCCCAACTACGAAACCACAGTTTTTGAAAAGGGTTCCGGTATGTCAATCAGCTATAAACAGTCCGAAAAATAATGAGAAAAATCCTTCTATTAACAGCCATTATTCTTATGCTGGTGGGCCATGCCTGCACCAATACCCCCAAGGAAAATCAAAAGTCAGACGGATGGAAAGCCGAACTGGATAAAAAATTACCTTTATTAGGTCATCGAAACTGGATACTGGTTGTGGACAAAGCCTTCCCGCTTCAAACCGGAGAAGGAATAGAAGTATTATACACCGGGGAACAATTACTGCCGGTACTTTCCTATGTGATGTCTGAAGTTGAAAAAGCTTATCATGTCAAACCTATAGTCTATACCGATAAAGAATTGGAATACCTCAATGACAATTTGGTTGGAGGCATTGAAAAGTATAAAGACAGCCTGAAACAGGTGATACCGGAAAACACTGAATCCATGCTCCACGATTCAGTTTTCACAAAGATCAAGGAAGCTTCACAATTGTTCCGGGTACTGGTGCTAAAAACCGATCAGACAATGGCCTATTCTTCCGTTTTTATTGAATTGGGCTGCCAATACTGGCCTGCTGAAAAGGAAAATAAGCTCAGATCCATCATGAAAAATGAGCAATAGGCAAGGAAAGCCTTGATTTTTTACCGGAAAATTACATTTAATTGGGAAAAGATATTGTATTTTCGCCCTTCCAAAATAACGGATCATTCAATTGCTCAAAATTTTCACTTCGAATCGAATAAACATCTATAATATGAATAAAAGACCAATCCTTTTATTAGCAGTAGCCTTGCTCGTAATCACATCGTGTAACCAGCAAAGTGAACAATCTTCCAAAAGAACCACAGATGAACCCATAGATTTAGTCAATCCTTTGATGGGCACCGATTCGGAATTCGAGCTTTCAAACGGCAACACCTACCCCGCCATCGCACTCCCCTGGGGCATGAATTTCTGGACTCCCCAGACCGGGGAAATGGGTGATGGATGGGCTTACACCTATGATGCCTACAAAATCAGGGGGATCAAACAAACCCATCAACCCAGCCCGTGGGTTAATGACTATGGAGCATTCAGCCTGATGGCTGTTACCGGAGAATTGAAAATTGATGGAGAGTCCCGTGCTTCCTGGTTCTCCCACAAAGCTGAAGAAGCAAAGCCCAACTACTATAGTGTTTATCTGGCCGATTACGATACCAAGTTAGAAGTTACCCCTACCGAGCGGGCCGCCATATTTCGCTTCACCTTCCCCGAAACGGATTCAGCATCTATCTTGCTGGACGGATTTTTTGACAGCTCATCGGTTACCATCATGCCCGATAAACAGACCATTATAGGTTATGCGCGCAACAATTCAGGCGGAGTACCCGACAATTTCCACAATTATTTTGTGGCCCGTTTCGACAAGCCCTTCGAATACCAGGGAACCTGGAAAGAAGGAGAATACACCGCCGGCAACCTGAATGCTGAATCCGAACATTCGGGTGCCGTGGTAGGATTTGATACAGAAAAGGGAGAAACGGTACATGTGAAAGTAGCGTCTTCATTCATCAGCCCGGAGCAGGCTACTTTGAACCTTGAGCGGGAAACAGGCTCAAAAGATTTTGAGCAGGTTAAGGCAGAAGGCCGCAAAACCTGGAACAATGAATTGAACCGCATTAAAGTACATGGAGGAAGCCTCGATGAGCAGGAAACTTTTTATTCCTGCCTTTACCGCGTGTTGCTTTTTCCCCGTAAATTTTACGAATTCAATGAAGAAGAGGAGATGGTGCACTACAGCCCGTACAACGGAGAAGTCAGACCCGGCTATATGTTTACTGACAATGGTTTCTGGGATACCTTCAGAGCCGTATTCCCCTTCTTTACCCTTATGTATCCCGAGCTGAACAGCAATATCATGAAGGGGCTGGTCAATACCTACAAAGAGAGCGGATGGCTTCCCGAATGGGCCAGTCCCGGGCACCGGAATGTGATGATCGGTTCCAACTCGGCCTCCATCATTGCCGACTCCTATTTGAAGGGAATCAGGGGGTACGATATTGAAACCCTTTACGAAGCCATGGTGAAGAACACCAAAGGGCATGGCCCGGTAGAATCCGTCGGCCGCTATGGCGCCGAATATTACAATGAGCTTGGATATGTTCCCTATGATGTTGAAATCAATGAAAATGCCGCCCGTACCCTGGAATATGCCTATGCCGACTATACCATCATGCAGTTGGCTGAAGAGCTGGGTAAACCGGAAGAAGAGATTGAAAAATTCGCCGAAAGGGCTCAGAATTACCACAATCTGTTTGACCCTGAAACAAATCTTATGCGTGGCAAAAACGAAGATGGTACCTTCCAGTCGCCTTTCAATCCCTTTAAATGGGGCGATGCCTTCACCGAAGGCAACAGTTGGCACTACACCTGGTCGGTATTTCATGATGTGCAGGGCCTCATTGACCTCATGGGCGGACGGGAGGCTTTTACCGGAATGCTCGACTCGGTATTCACATTACCACCCAAATTCGATGATTCTTACTATGGATTTCCCATTCACGAGATCCGGGAGATGCAGATTGTGAATATGGGGCAGTATGCTCATGGCAACCAGCCCATTCAGCATATGACCTACCTTTATAATTATGCTGGAGAACCCTGGAAAACACAACACTGGGTAAGGGAAATCATGGACCGCCTTTACACTCCAAATCCCGACGGGTATTGCGGCGATGAAGACAACGGACAAACCTCGGCCTGGTACGTATTCAGCTCCATGGGCTTTTATCCCGTTTGTCCCGGTCAACAAAACTATGCACTGGGCAGCCCGCTGTTTGATCGTATTGAGTTAGAAATGCCGGAGGGCAATACCTTAACGATTAATAATGCTGGCAATTCTCCTGAAAATGTCTATATCCAAAGTCTTAAGATGAATGGAGATAATCTGGAGCAGAATTACATCCGTCATCAGACACTTCAGGAAGGCGGAGAGCTCATATTTGAGATGGGACCTGAACCGAACAAACAGAGAGGTACTGATCCGGAATCTTTTCCGCCTTCCATGAGCACGGAAAATGAAAATTAATTGAAACCAACTTCATGAGAAATTTCAGAGCAATTCTTGTACTATCATTATTTATAATCGGTTTGGTGGGCTGTCAATCCAGGCAATCTGACAATACTGATCTGCACAAAAAGATCCGGTCCAATGAATACTTTGAATTTGTAAAGGATAAGGCCCTTGAAGTAGTCGAAACCGGTTTCAATGCCGGCGATGGGTATGGTGAAGTATGGATCCGCGATTACAACAGTTTCATTGAACTATCTGCGGAGGTTTACGAACCATCAGTGCTGAAAGAGAACCTCCTGGTATTTTTTCGCATGCAGGGCGATGACGGCAACATCATGGACGGTTTCATACCCAAAGATCAGGCAGGGGACGTAGGATACGACTATAGATATTCAGATCTGGAACCCAGGTATGCAGGGCACAAAAACACGGTAGAAACCGATCAGGAGTCCTCATTGGTTCAGTCGGTGTATAAATACATTGAGTCTACAGGGGATCGCTCCATCCTGAAAGAAAAGGTGGGGGACAAAACGGTTGCCGAACGCCTGGAATGGTCCATGGAATTTTTGATGAACAACCGCTACAATGAACAGTACGGCCTGCTTTGGGGTGCTACCACTGCCGACTGGGGCGATGTGCAGCCGGAGCATGAATGGGGCGTCTACCTGACTGAAGACTCACATTATGCCATCGATATCTATGACAATGCCATGTTTCTGATCGCACTGGACAATATGATGGAATTGTTGCCCGAGAAGAAAGAGAAATGGCAGACCATCCGGCAACAAATAGCAGAAAACTGCAGAAAGCACCTATGGGATGAAGAAAACCAAAAATTCATCCCCCACATCTATTTAGAAGACTCACCTTTCCCCGACGATTTCAATGAAAACAAGATCTACTACCACGGAGGCACGGCCATGGCCATAAAAGCCGGCCTGCTCTCCAAAGAGGAAATACAGGTTTCCCTCGAAAAAATGGTTGAAAATGTTAAAGCATCAGGTGCCGCATCCATCGGTTTAACCCTTTATCCTCCCTACCCCGAAGGCTTTTTTGAAAATGAGTCGATGGTTCCCTATGGATATCAAAACGGGGGTGACTGGACCTGGTTCGGGGGAAGAATGATACACGCACTTCTCCGGTACGGATTTGTTGAAGAAGCCTACGA
>JBNJFN010000189.1:0-6285 GCA_051746885.1 Bacteroidota bacterium
GAGCTACGACGGAAACAAAAATTTCGGACGGGTCAGGGAAAATGTGGTTTTAAGAGATAAAGAGGCCAAACTCACTACCGATTCACTGAACTTTTATACTGAAAACAATTACGCTTACTATTTTGACGGGGGTGAGATAGAAAATGAAGATAAAACCATTACAAGCAAGCAGGGACATTATTATTCCGACAGGAAAATTGCCAACTTTAAGGACAGTGTGACCATAAAGGATCCAGATTATACAGTTAACTGTGATACCCTTGAATATAATACCGAAACAGAGGTAGCCTACTTCTTCGGCCCCACCCATATTCACAGCGATAAAAACTACCTGTATTGTGAAAACGGATGGTACAAGACCAAAGAAGCTCAGTTCTTTTTCAGAAAGAATGCTTTTTATCAAAAAGAAGCCCGGAAAATCGAAGGGGATACCCTGTTTTATGATGATTCACTTGGTTATGGAGAGATCCGAAGCAATGCCGAAATCAGGGATACCACCGAAGATGTTATTCTGAAAGGTAACTATTCAGAGTATACCGACGAACCCGAAAAAGCTTTTATGACAGATAGCGCCCATATGATATCCATAGATGATGAGAACGATTCGCTTTATCTCCATGCGGATACTCTGAAATCACATTACGATTCCACAGAAGAATACAGAATTTTCAAGGCCTACCACCAGGCAAAGATCTATAAATCCAATATTCAGGGAAAATGTGATTCGTTGTATTATTCACTTAAGGATTCCATCATCCGGATGTACCGAGATCCTGTGATCTGGACGGACAGTAGCCAGATAACAGCAGAATTCATAGAAATATTCACGGAGAATAACCGGGTAAGTAAATTTATATTACATGATGGTGCCTTTATGATCAGCAGAGAGGCAAAAGACCGGTTCAACCAGATAAAAGGAAAAAAGATGACCGGCTATTTTAAGGATAACAAACTGAAAACAGTGGAAGTAAATGGAAATGGTGAAACCATCTATTATACCAGAAATAAGGAAGCTATAGTAGGAGTGAATAAAGCTGCCAGCAGCAATTTACTGATTCAATTAAAGGATAATCAGGTAACCCGTGTAACAATGCTGGAAAAACCTGATGGTACATTATATCCCCTTGGAGATCTCAAAGAAACCAAACTGGAAGGATTTGAGTGGCTTGAAGAATTCAGGCCCACCTCCAAATATGCAATCTTTTTTACTTCTCAGGGTCAGAAACCCAAAAAGGAGGGGGACACAAAATCTCCCCCCTCCCGGTAAAAACAGGTTGATATGATGATTCTTTAATATTCATCTTCATTAAAGAAAAAGTCATCCTTACTTGGATAATCAGGCCAGATATCCTCTATACTTTCATAGACCTCTCCTTCATCTTCAATTTCCTGTAAATTCTCAATGACTTCCATTGGAGCACCGGAACGAATAGCATAATCAATCAATTCTTCCTTTGTTGCTGGCCAAGGTGCATCTTCTAACTTTGATGCTAATTCAAGTGTCCAATACATAATTAGAAGATTTTTTATGTTTTATTAAAGTTTTGCAAATTTAAAATTAATACGTTAAAACCAAAATATTATTATTTGTTTGAATTCCATATTACTTCCTTTACAGACAAATCTTTCGCCAATGTTTTTCCCGGAACAAAAAAATCAGACAATCTTAATTAATATCGTATTTTAAAAGTTTCAGGGGATAACTCTTTCCTGAAAAACAGGATTCCCATACGGAAAAGATCCACGCTTACCCGCACATTTTCATAATACCGGATCTCTTCCCAGGCTGATTCCATATCAGAGGACCAATGTATATCATCAATGACAATGACGGTGTCATTATGGACAAAATCCAATATCAATTCAAAATAATTCAATGTATTTTGCATTTTATGATCACCGTCAATAAAAACCATATCTACTGAGGGCATATGGTCGAGTACGCGGGTAAGTTGTCGGTCAAACCATCCATTATAAAGATAAACATTTGTAATGCCAAGGGTCTGCAAATTATCCCGGGCTATGCTCAACTTACCCCGGGAAGCTTCTATGCTCCATACCTTTGTTTTTTCCCATGCGAGGGCCAGATACAAGGTACTAATACCTACTGAAGTGCCCAACTCAAGGATATTGGAGGGCTGGAAATTGTTAACCAGGTAATACAATACCTTACCGTATTTATGGGGAACCGACGAATTTCTTATCAATTTATTCAGTTTGACATAGGTTTGTTTTTGCCTATATTTTGAACCGGCACCGGGATCAAATTCACAACAATCTACCAAGGTTTTGCTTCTCATTAGATATTTTCTGAATTTTTTTATACCCTTCAATACCTCATCATCCCGTTTTGATATCACCTTTCTATAAAGCTGGAAAATAAAAGGCGAATGCAATCCGTATCCTTTAAAGTGTCTGGCCGAAACCAGAAAATGCAAATATTTAAGCCCGAATTTAACCAAAGAAGCAAATGATTTAAAAAAAGCCATCCAAATATTAATTTTCTGTGTGATGAATATTATTTTTATACAAAATTTAAAGGTTGATGAATGCTACAGTTTTTAACAAAGATATTAAATATCTGCCCGGAGTCGGACCCAAAAGAGCTAAATTATTTTCTGAAGAACTTGATATAAGATCTTATGGTGATCTTCTTTATTATTTTCCATACAAATACATCGACCGCACCAGATTTTACAACATCAAAGACGTTCATTCCAACCTTCCCAACATCCAGATCAAAGGCAAAATAGTAAAATTTGAACTGGCCGGTAAACCCAATAAAAGAAGACTAATAGGATATTTCGCAGATGAAACAGGCATTATCAAGCTTGTATGGTTCAGGGGCATCAACTGGATCAGAAAATCCTATACGCTGGATAAAGATTATGTGATATTTGGAAAACCTACCGTATTCAATCAACAAATAAACATTGTTCATCCCGAGATAGAATCGCAGGAAGATTATAATGCCAGAATACAACAAGGTTTTGAAGCTCATTACAATACAACCGAAAGATTAAAAAAGAATTACGTAAACTCGAAGGTAATCCGGAAGTTACAAAACAATCTGCTTCAGGAAGTTAAAGACAAAATCGGGGAAACATTGCCGGAAAAGCTTATCAATCAACTAAAGCTTAATCCTTTAAATGAAGCGTTGATCAACATTCACTTTCCCAAAAACCGGGATCAACTTCTTAAGGCCCAATACAGACTAAAATTTGAGGAATTATTCTATGTGGAATTAAATATACTGGAGCAGAAAAACACGCGTATCCGAAAATTCAGCGGTTTCACCTTTGAAAAGGTAGGAGCTCTGTTTAATTCCTTCTACAAGGAAAAACTGCCCTTCAAACTCACCAATGCTCAAAAGAAAGTTCTTAAAGAAATACGGAGGGATTTGGGCTCCGGCTTGCAAATGAATCGCCTTTTACAGGGAGATGTAGGCAGTGGAAAAACACTGGTTGCATTAATGAGCATATTAATAGCCCTGGACAACAACTATCAGAGCTCTATCATGGCCCCTACGGAGATCCTCGCCAATCAGCATTATGAGAGTATAACAAGATTTTTGGATGACTTACCGGTAAGTGTCAAACTTCTTACTGGCTCTACCCCGGCTGCAGAAAGGAAAAAAATCCACGAGGCTTTACTGAATAACGAGCTCCAGATATTGATTGGCACCCATGCCCTTATTGAAGATAACGTTCAGTTCAAAAACCTGGGCTTGGTTGTCATCGATGAACAACACCGTTTTGGAGTAGCTCAACGGGCGAAACTCTGGAAAAAAAACACCCAGCCTCCGCATGTCCTTGTCATGACGGCTACTCCTATTCCCCGTACATTATCCATGACCATCTACGGAGATCTGGATGTTTCAGTGATCGATGAATTACCACCGGGGAGGAAACCGGTTAAAACAGTTCATTTTTATGAAACCAAGCGGTTACGGCTTATCGAATTCATGAGAAAAATGATTCACCAGGGAAGACAAATTTATATCGTTTACCCCCTGATTAAAGAATCCGAAAAACTTGACCTAAAAGACCTTGAAGAAGGATACGAAACCATCCTTCGCTATTTCCCACCTCCAAAATATGCAGTTAGTGTAGTACACGGAAGAATGAAGCCGGAGGAAAAAGCCAAATCCATGGAGCTGTTTGCCCGGGGGCAAACGAACATTATGGTCTCCACCACTGTTATAGAAGTAGGCGTAGACGTTCCCAATGCCTCAGTAATGGTCATTGAAAACGCCGAGCGATTTGGTTTATCACAATTACACCAGCTGCGGGGGAGAATAGGAAGAGGCGAATATCAAAGCTACTGTGTACTTATGACCTTGGACAAACTTTCTGAAGAAGCCAGAAAGAGAATACAAGCGCTGGTTCAAAGCAATGACGGGTTCGAAATAGCGGAAGCCGACCTACAGTTAAGGGGACCGGGAGATATTGAAGGTACTCAACAAAGTGGCATACCTTTTGATTTTAAAATAGCAAATCTAGGTAAAGATTCAGAAATATTAACTCATGCAAGAAAGGTCGCTACTGAGATGCTTGAGGATGACCCTGAGTTGAATAAGGAAGAGCATTCCATTGTAAAGGAACAAATAAGATTACTCAGGAAAAAATCAAAGAATTACAGTGTAGTTAGCTAAATAAAGAATTTATGAAGAAAATTATATTTATTCTGCTGTTTTCAGTAGGCATATTGCCCTTAACCTACGGCCAAAACGACAATCCCCAGTGCATTCCATCCTATAAAAATTTCCAGGATGGGGAAAAAATCAAATACATACTCACCTATAACTGGTTTATGGTATGGACAGATGTAGGTGAAGTTACTTTTGAAGTGAATGAAAGGGAAAGAAATAATCAGGAGACTTATCATCTAAAAGGTAAAGGAAAAACCTATAAGTTTTATGATTGGTTTTACGAAGTAAGGGACATATATGAAACATGGGTTGATCCCGAAACTCTGAAACCTTATTTTTATAAAAGAGACGTCAACGAAGGGGGGTATAAGATTGATATCACCTACCAATATAACTGGAAAGATAGTGTAGCGTATGCTCAATCGAAAAAAACCCGAAAACCATACAAGGAAGACACAATCTCTCTTGACGGTTGCACACACGATGTAATGTCCATCATCTATTATGCCCGCTCAATCGATTTTTCAAAATATGAAACAGGAGAAAAAATACCCCTTACCTTATTGCTCGACAGCAAGATTGAACCGGTATATATCAGATATCTTGGCAAAGAGGAAAGAAGGGTACGGGGAATGGGCAAATTCAATTGCATCAAATTTTCAGGTTATCTGGTTCCGGGAGATGTCTTTAAAGGCGGAGAAGATCTTGAGGTTTGGGTAACCGACGATAAAAACCGGTTGCCTGTATGGATAGAAAGTCCGATCAAAGTGGGAAAGATTAAAGCCAGAATGGTGGATTATGAGGGGCTGAAATATGAATTGAGCTCCAAAATCAATTAAATTTCCGAAGGTTTCAGAAAATTGCATATATAAAGCAACCCATAGAAAAAACTAAAGAATACCACACCATCTTCTCTGAATAACATTGATTTGAAAAGCAAATGGATCACTATTAAAATAAGAAACGCCATGAGAAAATAGTCTTTATTCTGAATGCCTGCCCAAAAACCAAAAACAAATACTCCTGCCAAGGCCAGGAAACCGGGTAATCCGGTAGCAATGAAAGTTCTGAGAAACTGATTATGTGGATCGTCGTTTTCATGAAGCTCCTCATAAACTCCCATTTCTTTATATTTTGCTTTTATTTGAGCTTTTACATCACCTGTTCCTACACCGAACCATATATTTTCCCTGATAATCTCTAGAGATGCTTTCCAGAACACAAGCCGAAGGGCACTTATCTCCAGAAGATCTTTTTCCTTCACCGAGCCGGAGGAGGAATGGATCATACGGTCAAACAATCGAATATAATTATTGAAACGATAGTTTTGGGCTATATAAAATCCTGCAGTTATAAGCAAAGCCAATGAAACAAGCCGGAGGTAAGGTATTCTAACCAGGTAAAAAACCGAAAATACCAACAGGATCACCATGGCAACAATGCCTGAACGTGAAGAAATAACCAGGGATAAGGCCACGAATAAAAACAAGCCGAAATACATGAACCACTTCATCCAATTCTTATGAATTTGATCCGGGGTTCTTCCAAGCATGCCAAGTATAAGTAATACACCCATGTTTAAATACACTGCATAATAATTGGTATTTCCAAAAATGTAAAATTTGGAATACATC
>JBNJFN010000190.1:0-6248 GCA_051746885.1 Bacteroidota bacterium
AATGCCGGCAGAAAATCTTTTTCAGTTGAAGTGAATTCAGGTGTCAACTTTGAGCAGGTTTCCATTCTTCCCAAACAACAAAATTCGTACGGTGGTGGTTATGGTGATTTCAATACAGCGACCATCGACGGTCAGGAATACAACGTTGTTTATTATGCGATGGACGAAAGCTGGGGACCAAAATATGAAGGTCAGGAAGTACTTCACTGGTGGGGTGCTGCCGATTACGAACAGGGTATAACCTCATCTCCGGTTACCGCTCCATGGGTAGCCTCACCAAACGATGTTGAAACATTCTATGAAACGGGTGTGACATACCAAAATTCATTAAATGTTGTTGCTACCAGCGAATTGTCATCACTGCGCGTGGGATATACCAATGCAAATATGACTGGTATTCACCCCAACTCGCAACAGGATAAACATAATTTCAACATTAATGGCGAATCTTCACTTTTTGATGGTATAATTGAAGCAAATGCTAATTTAAATGTTGTTTATACTGAAACTTTAGGGAGACCACAGTTTGGATATGGCGACAATTCACAATCGCAAAAATTCTTTCAGTGGGGTCAGCGTCAGCTCGATTTTGAAAAATTGAAAGATTATGTGAATCCGGATGGAACAATGCGCACATGGAACAGAGTTTCATGGAACGATGGTTCACCGGTTTATTCCGACAACCCATATTGGACTGCCTACAAAAACTACCAGGATGACGACAGAACACGCGTTTACGGGAAAGCTGGCCTAAAGGCGAATATTACCGATTATTTAAGCGCATCGGGTACATTCTATTATGATACCTATACATTTAATGTGCGCGAAAGAGTGGCAAAAGGTTCACAGGCCATGTCATATTATGGTCAGTTTAACAGGCAGGCTTCAGAAACCAACCTCGAAGGTAAACTGGAATTCAATAAGAATATAGATGATTTCAGTATTTTGGCCATGCTGGGTGTTAATTCACGTAAAAACGATTATGCATTGTTTTACGGCGAAACAAATGGCGGACTGGTTATCGATGGTCTTTATAATCTGAACAACTCCGCCAACTCGCCGCTATTAGGTGATACCAAACGCGAAATGCAGGTGAACAGCTGGTTCGGTTCTGCAAGTGTGGGATTTCAGGATATGATTTATATCGACGGTACTTTCAGAAAAGATTTTGACTCCACACTTCCAACAGGGGCAAATGATTATTCTTATTCTTCAGTATCTGCCAGTTTTATTGCATCTGAATTGATAGACATTGAAGGTGTTGACAACCTGAAAATTCGTGCCAACTATGGGGAAACAGGTAATGGTACAGGGGCTTATCAGGTTTTCAATGTGTATTCTATTGGCGATCCTTTCAATGGAAGTCCACAGTTTACCAATCAAACCCGGCTAAGAAACCAGAACCTGAAACCGGAACAAACAAGTGAGATTGAGTTCGGGATCGAAGGTGCATTCCTGAATAACCGGGTTGGTTTTGACGTGAGTTATTATAACCGGGATACCGAAAACCAGATTGTGCCGATTGAAGTAAGTGCCTCAAGTGGTTATTCATCAAGAGTAATTAATGCCGGTAAAATTAACAACAAAGGTATTGAAGTATTACTCTACGGTAGCCCGGTAAGAACTACTGATTTTTCATGGAACATCACATTGAACTATGCGAAAAACCAGAACGAAGTGATGGACTTACCGGAAGACCTTGACAAAATTCAGCTTGCTTCAGCTCCATTTGGAGGAGCATTGCTGAATGCTGTGGAAGGCGCTACATTTCAGGAATTGTTTGCCTATAATTTTATTTACGACGACAATGGTAACAAATTGGTTGGCGATAATGGAATGTACCTTGCAGGTGAGCTGGAGTCAGTTGGTTCTGTACTTCCTGACTATACTGCAGGTATTCGCAATGCATTCCGTTATAAAAATTTTGATGTAAGTGGTTTAATTGATATTTCAAAAGGTGGTGTCTATTATTCACTTACCCACATGTGGGCAATGTATTCAGGTATGGCTGCCGAAACCGCAACTCCTACTTCTGATGGAAATACAATCCGTGAAGATGGTATTGTACTTGAAGGTGTAACCGGAGATCTTAGCTACGATGACGAAGGAAATGCAGTAGTAACAAATACCAGCCCTAATGAAACCAACCTTCCAGCTTTGAACTGGGGAGCTTACCATTACCATGGTTATGGAACACCAAGTGCAACCAGCATTTTCGATGCCTCGTACATCAAACTTAGGGAAGTTACTCTTGGATATACCCTTGCTCAACCCGTTGATTTTGTGCAGTCAGTACGCTTGTCGCTATATGGCCGCAACCTTGCTGTTTGGGGGTTGGATAACAAAGGAATCGATCCGGAAACAGTTGTTGGTGGTTCAGGAAACATTCAGGGCCTTGAAGGAGGTATTATTCCGGCAACAAGCTCATTTGGATTTAACCTGAGAATTAATTTTTAATATTTAATACGTAGAAAAAATGAAGACATTAAAATATTATATTACAGTATTTCTTGTGGGTGTCTTGCTGTTCTCGTGTGAAGTAGATTACTTCAGCGACCCCAACAGCCCTGAAGTTGCACCTACTTACGGGATTATGAACCGTGTGCAAAAACAGTTCATGAACGACACACGTGATGTCTGGTTCTCCGGTCGGCAGATGCTGCTTTGGATGCAATACTGGAACCAGGTGAATTATACAGAAGAAGATCGCTTCCAGTACCGTGAAACGGTTAATCGTGCGGGGTGGAACGATATTTACTTTAATGCCCAGGATCTTATTGATATTATTGAATTGAATACAAATGAGGAAACCAGTGGTGACATGGCGCAGTTTGGGCCCAACGAAAACCAGATTTCTGCCGCACGGATAATGTTGGTATTTGTCTATTTACACGGGCTTGAACTTTGGGGCGATATTCCTTACTATTCCTATGGCAGCGATAATCCTTCGTTTCAGGCAAACAGCTTGAAAACAGATGAAATTGATATGCCGGCCTATGCAGCCCAGCAGGATATTTATGCTGATATGCTGAACGAACTCGATCAGGCGCAACAGAATATCGATACTTCGTCGAAAATGATTGACGGCGACAACTTTTTTGGTGGAGATGCCACCCAGTGGAAAAAGTTTGCCAACTCATTGCGGTTGCGTATTGCAAACAGGATCAAAGACGTTTACCCGGCAGCTCAGGGACACATTGACGGAGCCATCTCAGCCGGAGTTATGGAGTCGAATGCCGATAATGCAGGCGTAACTTTCGAAGCAAATGCTGTGAACGGTGCCCCAATGTACCAGGGATTTGTAGTTAATGCCCGTAAAGACTTTGCCCCTTCGGCGCAGTTTGTAGAACTGCTCCAGGGAAAACGCGGCCCGTTTGGCATGGAAGATCCACGTTTGGATATCTATGTTGACGATAATTCAAATGGTGACAAAGTAGGTGTTCCATTAACACAATCAAACGATGTGGTGGCGGACTTTGAATGGGAATCTCAGCCCGGTGCTGCAATCCTTGCACCTGACTATACCGAATATTACATGGAATATGCAGAGGTTTGTTTCATTTTGAGTGAAATGAATGACTGGGATCAGGAATGGTATGAAAAAGGAGTTAAGGCCTCAATGGAAAAATGGGGAGTTGCATCGGCTGATATCGATGCATATATTGACAACCTGCCTGCTGCAGATGAAGAAAGTGTATTGACACAGAAATACATTGCACTTTACATGCAGCCTATGGAAGCCTGGAGCGAATACCGCCGTACAGGTTATCCAAATACTTTGGTTAGGCCAAACCAGCCCTACGATTATACCTGGCCAACTGCTGACGGGGAAATGACAGAAACGTATGAGTTTATCCCGATTGGAGGACTTACTGACCTGCCAGAGCGTAACAAATATCCGTTAAACGAAGGCAGTATAAATAAAACTAACGTAGAAGCTGCTGCTTCTTCAATTGGAGGCGACAGCCAGGAAACCAAACTGTGGTGGGCCAATTAATTGGTTCTAAAAATTTATAAATAAAAAAAAGTCTTGACTTCTTGTCAGGACTTTTTTTTATTTTTACTGATTGTGAGTGATAATTGAATGGTTAATGTTTACATCTAAGTTTTTTACTTCATTCCTCGTTTTATGTTTTATGCTCTGTTCTGCCTGGGCAAAATCTGCTTTTTCTCAAAATACCTTTTCTGAATTGGAAGCATCTGAGGTTTATTCATCAGAACTTGCTGTTGTAAATGGTGCCAGGTGGTATTACGAAAATAATTACAAAGGGCATCCTTTTTTTTATGATAACGACCTTTTTGAAGGGAGTGTAACATTCAACGGTGTGAATTTTTCGCCCTTGACGTTAACTTATGAGTTGTTAAGTAATGAATTGATCCTTATTAAAGAGGTGGGTACCCAAACCAGGGAACTCATACTAAATGAAAATTTTGTAGAAAGTTTTGTGCTAATACATCCTGTTACTGCAAGGGAACATTTTTTCGAACGAAAAAAACTTTCCGGTGTGGAAGGGAAAAAATATTTTCAGGTAGTTTACAAGGGCGAAACAACTTGTTATATCTACCACAAAAAAGTTATTAATAACAGGGTTACCGGTAACTATATGGGTGAATATTTGTATCAGCCGGTTATATACATAAAAAAGGATGATGAATTTCGGGGATGCACCAACAAAAGAACTTTCCTCCGTTTGTTTGAAGATCAGAAAAAACAAATCCGAAAATATATAAGGAGAAACAATATGCGTATTGATGGTGAAAAACCTGAAGATATTGCTCGGGTTTTAGACTATTACGACTCCTTAACGCCTTAAACCAAAAGCTAAATGAATAGCAGTGCCTTGTACAAAACTATAATTCTTAACCTTCTTTTTTCTTTTGGATTTTTATTTTCATCAGGACAGGATAATGTAATGGTATCCGAAAAAATAGCAGTCGAAGAATTAATTCAAAATCTGGAAATAAAATACAATGTGAAATTTTACTTTCAGGAATCTGCACTTAAGAATAAAAAGGTAAATACTAACTGTGGTGGTATTACGCTGGATGAATGCCTGGAAGAAATATGCAGTACAATTTCCCTGGAATTCTATCGTAGTGGTGATCGTGTTTTTTTGTTCGAAGGGGAACCAGTGACTGAAACACTTGGAAAACCAATTGAGGACACTCCGGAAATTCAGCCCGAAGAAAAACCTGAAAAAGATTTAAATCAACTCAAACAGCAGGCTTTCAAAATTTTCGAAATTGGCACCCCGGGAAAAAATAATTCCGGACATGCTATTTTGAGGGGGCATGTTACAAGTTATGAATCCGGAGAACCGGTGTATAATGCAAATGTTATTTTGGCAGGAACTTCACAGGGAGTATCAACCAACCAAAATGGTTATTTCGAAATCCGTGTCCCGGTTGGAAACAATACCCTGCAATTCAGTAGCATTGGCATGGAGCCAACCCAAAGAATCGTGAATATTTATTCAGATGGCGCTTTGAATGTACAGATGGAAACGCAAATGAATATTATTGGGGATATTGATGTTTTGGGTGAACAAAACGGAGAGGTCAGCAGGGTTTTCTCAGGTGTGGAAAGGTTTGAGGGCGAAATGCTGGAATCGTTGCCTGCTATGCTGGGAGAGTCGGATGTAATAAAAAGTACTCTTATGCTGCCAGGTGTTGCCAGCGTGGGCGAGGGAACATCGGGGTTTAATGTTCGCGGTGGAAAAACCGATCAGAACCTGATAATGATTGACAATGCGCCTGTTTTTTATCCATCTCACTTTTTTGGAAACTTTTCTGCCATTAATTCCGATGTGGTGGAAAACGCAGTTTTATATAAGGGAAGTATCCCGTCGAAATACGGTGGGAGGGTTTCTTCAGTGTACGAAATCAATACAAAAACCGGGAACCCTGAGAATATTTCAGGAGTTGGCGGGGTTGGTCTTTTTTCGGCACGACTGATGCTCGAGGGGCCGGTAACCGAAAAATCAACCTTTGTGTTCAGCACCCGCGGAACCTATTCCGATTGGTTGCTGAACCAAATCAATATTCCGGAATTGTACAACAGTGAAGTTGGGTTTAACGATGTGCAGGGGAAAGTAAACTTCCAGCTTAATCCCAAAAATCGCCTGACTATTGGAGCTTATTTGAGTAACGACAAATTTAAACTTCGCAGCGATACTTTATACCGGTATAAAAACCTGGTTTCTTCTGCCCGGCTCGAGCATGAATATAACGAAAACTGGAAATCGGAA
>JBNJFN010000191.1:0-1975 GCA_051746885.1 Bacteroidota bacterium
GATTACATTTTGAGAAAAATCAACAAGTATGTTTTCAAGAATCCACCAGGGCTGCTTAACAATATTGCTATGATCACCGACCATCTCAGAAAAAAAAAGAAGCAACACAATTTAGATGAAACGGGACTCGATTACATTCTTAAACTACTTCCAACTTTCTCAGGAGAATATTATGTTATGGATAAAAATAAGGACTACTGGTCGCTGTTGTATTTCATCCCTGACAGTAAAACACTGGATGTAGTTGAGACTGATGATCAGGCACTGGAAGGAGGGGAGGCCTTCGGTAATTTTATTCGTTACCTGAGAGATTTTCCTGTCAAAGAACTTCATATTTCCATTCCCCATTTTCATGATGTGGAAAAACGACTGGAATGGTTTTACAATGCCATAAACGAAGCACCCAAAGACAGGTTGGCTCAGGTTGAGGATATGATCTCATATTTAGAGAACCGGGCAGAAAAAATGACTTCCATTGGAATAGCAGGCAGGAAGGGTCTCTTGCCCCTGAGGGTTACCCATAATGATACCAAGTTCAACAACCTGTTGCTTAATCAATCCGATAAGGCCATATGTATCCTGGATCTCGATACGGTTATGCCAGGCTACGTTCATTATGATTACGGAGACGCTCTGCGTACCATAACGAATACCGGCGAAGAGGATGATAAAGATCTGAACAATGTCAGATTCAATGTGGCCTATTTCAAAGCCTTCACCCAGGGATATCTCAAACGGACCCTTGATGTTCTGACGGAAAAGGAAAAAAAATTGCTGCCGGTCGCTCCTTTCATGATGACTTATGAACAGACCATCCGTTTTCTCACTGACTACCTTCAGGGGGATATATATTATAAAACCGATTATCCCGAGCACAATCTTCAGCGCACCAAAGCGCAGTTAACGCTTTACAAATCTATGGAAAGTGCCGAAAACGAGATCCGGTCGTATATTTATTCGTTTATGTAACGTATTTAAAAGAGTTTGAGCTGTTGTGCTCCGCCATTCCCTTTCTTTTTCCCTTTGGATTGAGGCGGTTTGGATTTTCCGTATGCCGTCCTCCCTCCGTATAAATGAGATTCTTCTTTTTCTTTGTTAATAAATTTTTCATAATACTCCCTCTTAGGCTTGAAACCTTTTTCCATTTTCCGGGAGATCTCCGATAGATTTTTAAAAGCCTTTTTTTTATCGCTATACCCTATTTTGCTGTGGTCCAATGCATTTTTGAGTTCCGAGATTGTTTCATCATACACTTGGGTCTGAACGGGATAAGGATGTCCATCCTTGCCACCATGAGCAAAGGAAAACCGGGCCGGATCCTTAAATCTTGAAGGGGTGCCATGTACAACTTCACTTACCAACGTGAGGGAACGGAGTGTTTTGGGACCCAATCCACGGATAAGCAGGAGTGATTCAAAATCCTTGTAGAAACCCTCATAGGTCATAGCCAGTATTGATCCGAGACGTTTCAGATTAAAATCTTCTGGTCGTACCTGATGATGAGCAGACATGCTAAGCTTTTGAATTTCTTTGAGCATCTTTTGAGGGTTTTCACGGCTGATGCTAATGATTCCATCTCTTGAGGGCCGGGCATTTTTATCGGTAAGATTTAGGATCCGGCCCATATTATAACCGCATATACTGGAATGAGGTTCTTCAACAAAAGATTTAACCTGCTGAGAATGCCAGTGATATCTCCTGGCCATCCCGCTCTGGCCATTCATTCCCTGTTGGACCACTGCCCATTCACCATTGCTGGTAACTATAAAATTATGCAAATATAATTGATAACCATCCTGGATGGCCGTATTATCAATCTTAGCACTAAGCTTGCTGCTTTTAACAAGCTGATTTCCATTTATACCGGTTTTATCCGCCATGAGAATCAGTTCATCCGGAGTTTGGCGTGAATATTTCCCCTTTCCCCCGGCAACATAAAGGCCCAGGTCGTGAGAAATGGGATTAACTGCCTTTT
>JBNJFN010000191.1:2075-6242 GCA_051746885.1 Bacteroidota bacterium
AAGTATTATTGTATAAGGTTTTTAGGGTTTAGATTGTTTTTTTTCATAGTCTCTTTTGGGTTGCTTTTTTGTGATTGGTTTTTCCGGGGGTGTTTTGCACCTCCGGTTTTTTTATATCTTTGATGGTTCTTTATCTAAAATGCCGGTTGAACAATTTATATGAATCCAATCTGTTTGGAATGGCCCGGAAGGAAAAGTATCGAAAAAGAAAACCAACCAAGTTTCACCTGCTGAAAAGGCTTCTGTATATCTTCTTTTTTCTGCTCACAGGATTGGGAGCTTTTATAGCTTATAATATGTTTCAGGGAAATTATGGGGAATTTCCCGATAAAAATAAACTGAAAGAAATTGAGCAGGCACAGGCTACTGAGGTCTATACCCAATATGGCACACTGATGGGCAGGTATTATTTTGAAAACAGGAACAGCCTCCATTTTGAAAAAATTCCCACCGAGATCATTCATGCTCTTGTTTCGACCGAAGATGTAAGGTTTTTCGAGCACCATGGAATCGATACCAAAAGCATTTTCCGGGTAATGCTGCGCACCATTTTACTGGGAGATGAAAGTGCCGGCGGAGGGAGCACCCTTACACAACAATTGGCGAAAAACCTGTATCCCAGAAAGGGCAGGAGCCACCTGGCCCTCATAGGAACCAAGATCCGGGAAATGATCATTGCCTGGAAGCTGGAAGATTTGTACTCCAAAGAACGGCTTATACAGATGTACCTGAATACCGTACCTTTCGGTGAAAATACCTTCGGTATTAAAAATGCATCTCAGCGCTATTTTAACAAATTGCCTTCGGAACTGAAATTGGAGCAGGCTTGTACCTTAATAGGAATGCTTAAGGGTACCTCGTATTACAATCCCAATAAATCTCCTGATCAGGCAATAAAACGGAGGAATATTGTGATCTCACAAATGGAAAAATATGCCCATCTCAAGACAGAGGAAGCAAAAAAATTAAGAAATAAGCCGCTTGGACTCGATTATCACCCGATAGATCAAAACAATGGGCTGGCTCCTTATCTTAGGGAGTATCTTCGACCCCGGCTCAAAGAATGGTGCCGGAACCATACAAAACCCAATGGAGAGCCATACAATCTATATACCGACGGCCTCAGGGTTTACACAACCATCGACGGCCATCTCCAGGAATATGCTAAAAAGGCTGTAGATAAACATATGCGGGCGCTTCAGGAAAATTTTGAACGACAGTTTAATATCAACGAAAAACAAACTTATCAAACATTAGCCAAAGAGATACTTGCCGGAACGAAGGCTTATAGAGATGAATCATTTCAGGACGAGCAGGCCTCAATCTATCAGGAAAAGCCGATGGAGATATTTACGTGGGACGGACCAGAAAGTGTAAATATGTCCCCGTTGGATTCTATCAAACACTATCTTTCTTTTCTTAATTCAGGATTTTTGGCCATGGATCCTCATAACGGTTATATCCTTGCCTGGGTCGGAGGGGTTGATCACCGGTTTTTTAAATTTGATCATGTAACCTCAGAGAGACAAGTAGGTTCTACTTTTAAACCTTTTGTTTATGCCAATGCCCTTGAAAGGGGTGTAAAACCCTGTGATTTTTTTCCAAACGACAGCATTGTATACGAAAATTACGACAACTGGTCGCCAAATAATGCCAGCCGGGAATATGGGGGTGTGTACTCTCTGCAGGGAGCACTGGTAAATTCTGTTAATACCATCTCAGTCCAGGTTCTGATGGAAGGCGGTATAGATTCAACTATCCGGCTTGCAAAGGATATGGGAATTGATGCTGATTTTCCGAGGGTCCCTTCGCTTGCTCTCGGAACTATGAATGCTTCGGTATTGGAGATGGCTGAAGCTTATAGCGGATTTGCGAACCATGGGAATCCCCTACACGGAAAAGCGCTTCTAAGAATTGAGAATACGGATGGCAAAGTGCTGCAAACATTCAAAGCCAATAACCGTTCCCGTCAAGTACTGGATGAAATGGTTTCCGAACAGGTAACCATGATGATGCAAAATGTTGTTAACAGAGGCACCGCTCGCTCGCTAAGGGAAAACTTCAATTTTTCCGGGGATGTGGCAGGAAAAACCGGTACCACACAGGACCATGCCGATGGCTGGTTTGTAGGTTATACACCAAACCTCGTTTTTGCAAGTTGGGTGGGAGCGGAATATCCCTCAGTCCATTTTGAAGATATGACTTATGGTCAGGGAGCCGCAACAGCCCTTCCCATAGCCGGATATTTTCTGAATGACCTGCATACTCATCATCCCAATTCCAAATATCTTGCGGAATTTAAATATAACCAAATCGATCCTTCCGCATACGACTGCCCCGACTACAGAGATGAAGCGCCCGGGTTCTTTGAAAAATTACTGGATACCTTTAAAAAAGACCGGGATAAACGCAAAAAAGAAAAGAAAAAAAATTTCATTGAAAAACTCATCGACAAACTCCATAAGAATGATGAGGATTAAAGGGTACCAAATTTTTTTTAAACTTTTTTAATAAATCCTTGTTGAATTTATTGAATAACTTACATTTGTAGGAGAATAAATTAATAAAATTGTTATGAAAGAAGGAAAAGTAAAATTTTTTAATGAATCCAGAGGTTTCGGTTTCATTAAGGACTCGGAGTCAGAAAATGAATACTTCGTACATGTATCAGGTCTTGTGGATAATATCCAGGAAGATGACGAAGTGACCTTCGAATTAAAAGAAGGCAGAAAAGGATTGAATGCGGTAAATGTTAAACGGGTATAAATATACATCGGTTTATATTTTCCACTAAAGTAATCCTAAGCTTCACAAAATTTTTTGTGAAGCTTTTTTTATTTTTTATGGAAATTTTTTTATATTGACCAAGGAATTGGGGGTGACTTTGAGGGAAGAACATAAATACTTATACTTTTCTTACATTCAACAACCTAACAACACCAGGTAAGAAAAAACAGCAAGACCAGTATAAATATCAAATTAAACTACAAAGCCATGAAAATGCACTTTTCAGAATTATTCGAGATCAGGAACAGACTTATACGTCCCAAGGTAACAGTTGAAATGGGTGGCGTTAAATTAGAGAAGGGGAAATCATATGGAGATGGTGCCTCTTCAGTTGGTGTTGACCTGATAAAGCATAGAAATTCATACTTTGATGTAATAAAGGAAAACAATAATGTTTATAAGATTCAAACCATTTACGATTAACCAACCGATACCACTTTATTTACATTGAGAGAATCAACAACTGCATCATTCCGTATTATGATGATGTAGATAGGTTAACGCTCCAAGGCATGATAGTTCTGGGGAAAGGTGAATTTTTGCTTTTATGTGAAAAAAAATCATGCTGTTTAAGAATTAGAATTAGCATCTCGTTGATTCTCCTGGTTATTCCTTTTAATCCGCTCTTCAACCTTTTTCAGCGCTTTATAGTGGTTCCAGGGATTGAAATTCTTCATCATTTTTCCTTTGGTATATTCCAGGTAGTCGCGTATCTGATCGAATATTTCAGTGTAGTCAAAATATTTGTCCTTGCTGTGTTCTTTGTTAATTTCGAGAACATCGATCAGAATTTCAAGCTGCATTTTGCTCAGATATTGCACCTCAGTTCTCTCTGATTCTACTTCCGGACATTCAACAGTAAGGAAAAAATTCCCGTCGGAGAGCTCCTTAAGCAGCATTTTTTTGAACCGCACTTTGCCGTAATTTTTCAGGAAATTCACATAATTCGTCCTTTTAAAGCGATCATCTTCCCGGATATAAGTATAGGAATCATCAAAATGTTTTTTGAGCTGATTATATGTTTTGTCCAGAAGGAGTTTTTTCTGATATACCAGGCTGAAATCTGTCTGGGTACTCATGTCATGTGGTTTTCTGTTTAACGTTGAATTATTTTTACAATTATACAAAAAAATTGCTTGTTTAAGAAACTGGCAAACCTGTTATTGATGTGTTCCTTTAAACGGAAATACAATTCCACATCAACAAACGGCTGTCCATCATGTCAGCCGTTTAAAATCACTGGTGACAGTCTCTCATTTAATGGTGGCAATTTACAAGGAATGTCAGATAACAATCTCTAACGGGCGGGAATTTCTCTTTGCTGCCAACAATTCACAACCCCTGCCAGGATTATATTTTTACTGATAGCAATCTATTCTT
>JBNJFN010000192.1:0-6232 GCA_051746885.1 Bacteroidota bacterium
ATTGAGGCCAGATATTATGTGATTTTAAATTCAGACATTGAAGTAACCGAAAACTGGCTGAGTCCATTAAAAAAATGTCTGGAGGAAGATGATCTTGCTATAGCTTGTATGCCCAAAATGAAATCCTATTATCGGAGAAATTATTTTGAATATGCCGGGGCTGCCGGCGGATTTATCGATAAATACGGATATCCTTTTTGTCGTGGCCGGATTATGGATGCCGTAGAAGAAGATAAAGGCCAGTATGATGAAACCTCGGATATTTTCTGGGCTACAGGTGCCTGTATGTTTGTTCGGGCTGATTTGTTTCATCAACTGGGAGGGTTTGATGAGGACTTTTTTGCCCATATGGAGGAAATCGATTTGTGCTGGCGGCTTAAAAAAATGGGGTATACCATTAAATATGTTCCTGAGTCTGTGGTTTACCATGTTGGAGGAGGAACCCTTCCCAATGAAAATCCCTTTAAATTGTTTCTCAATTACCGGAACAATCTGTTCCTGCTGTACAAAAATCTGCCGGAGAAGCAACTGTTTCCTGTTATGTGTGTAAGAATATTAATGGATTGGCTGTCTGCCTTTATGTTTTTATTACAGGGCAAAACGAGGAATTTTACCGCAGTTTTAAGGTCTCACCGGATATTTTTGTCTTCCCTGAATGGTTTGAAAGAGAAGCGAAAAAGCAACCCACCTTCTAAAAATGATTTTCCCGGCCAGGTGTTTCATGGAAGTATAGTTTTTCAATATTTTCTGAAAAGACGAAGGCGTTTTTCTCAATTGAAGGAATTTTCGGGGAATCTGTTTTAAAAGCACCGTGAAAATACTTAGATAATCCTATTTTATCGTGATTAAATTAGGGTGATTTTACTCTATGAATTGATAATAAAGATTCTTAACTTAGCAAACGCTAAAATTTATAAAAATGGCTGAAATTTCTAAAATATTAATTATTGATGATATGCCCTCTCATTTGTTGTTGCTGAAGACAATTCTTGAGGAGGATGGTTTTGAGGTAATAACTGCGGAAAATGGTGAGCATGCGCTCCGGACGCTGAAAGATGATAAAGCTGTAGAATTGATACTTCTGGACATTATGATGCCGGAATTTGATGGTTTCGACTTTCTCGATAAAATCAGTGAATCGGAAACCAACGAGGTGCCGGTTATTGTAGTATCTGCGAAGACTGACAATACCAGTATCCAAAAGGCACTTGATAAAGGGGCTTATGATTATCTTACCAAACCCTTCAATATTCAGGATATAAGAAATAAAGTCAGGTCTGCCCTTAGGTAGCCCGGGGAGATGGCTGTACATACCTGAAATGTTTCTTACAGGAAGATAAGAGGACTTTTTATCGTATAGCTGGTATTGTCCTGATAGAATTTGCCCTGATAATGCTGTTATCTATGGGTGCATCATAAGCGCAGGTATTTGGCTTATTCGGGAAATAAACGACTTACTATATTTTCAAGATCCTCTGGTGTATCTACCGGATAATTCTCATGCTTGGTAATTGCGGTTTTGATCCTGTAACCGTTTTCAATCCACCGGTTTTGTTCCAATGATTCAGCCAATTCCAGGGAAGAGGGTTTCAGTGATGTTATTTCTTTCAGTATTTGTTTTCTGTAGGCATATATGCCGATGTGTTTATGAAAAGGATAACTGTTTAACCATTCGGAAGTATCTTTATTGCGGATATAGGGTATGGTGCTGCGAGTAAAATATATGGCATAATTGTATTTGTCTTTAATTACCTTGGGCAGGTTGGGATTGAATAATGCTTTGTTATTATCGATGGGCTTGATAAGTGTAGCTATGTCGGTATTGTCATCATCAAAACAGCTTATAAGTTCGCGGATCTGTTCAGGTTGAATAAAAGGTTCGTCCCCCTGGATATTGACAATTACATCATAGTTATGGCTATGCCTCATTATTTTATCACTGGCTTCTCTTATTCTGTCGGTTCCGCTTCTATGATCCGGGGAGGTCATCACCACGTTCCCGTTAAAATTTTTGACAGCTTGTTCAATTCTTTGATCATCTGTTGCAACATAAACCTCAGGCAATGCTTTTGTTGTTTGTTCGTAGACCCGCTGTATCATGGTTTTCCCTCTGATCATGGCCAGGGGTTTTCCGGGGAAGCGGGTGGACTCATATCGTGCTGGTATTACACCGATAAATTTCATCAGGCGTTGTGTTTTTATAGGTTATCAATAATTTTATGACTTAATGACAGTGAAATATGGATTCGTATAATTCGTTAAACAAAAGGAGGTTAAAATTAAGAAAAAAACAAATAATATTGTAATTTTGTCAGAGTTTTTAGTTAAGCGTTTTTGGAAAAAGTAAAAATTTGTGAGGGAATGGATATTCAATCAATTAAGCAACGTTTTGGTATTATAGGCAACAGCCCGCAACTGCATAGAGCCATTGATACAGCCCGGCAGGTGGCACCTACGGATTTATCGGTGTTGATTACAGGAGAAAGTGGAACAGGAAAAGAGGTATTTCCTCAAATTATACATCAATTCAGTTCCCGGAAGCATGGCAAATATATACCTGTCAACTGCGGTGCAATTCCTGAAGGCACCATAGATAGTGAGCTTTTTGGTCATGAGAAAGGTTCTTTTACAGGGGCTTATGAAAGCCGAAAGGGCTATTTTGAAGTGGCCAATCAGGGTACCATTTTTCTGGATGAGGTAGCTGAATTGCCTTTATTTACTCAAGTCCGGCTTCTGAGGGTATTGGAGACCGGAGAGTTTTTTAAAGTTGGCTCTTCAACAGTATTAAAGACCGATGTGAGGCTTATTGCTGCTTCCAATGAAGATCTCATCAGGGCCATTGAAGAAAACCGGTTTAGGGAAGATCTCTATTACCGGTTGAATACGGTTCCTATTGAAATCCCCCCTCTGCGGGAAAGAGGAGAGGATATACTGCTCCTTTTTAAGAAGTTTGCAACCGATTTTGCTGAACATTACCGTATGCCTCCCATCAAACTTACGGAAGAGGCCAAGGAGATGTTTGTCAATTACAGGTGGCCGGGTAATGTGCGACAATTGAAGAATATTACAGAACAGCTTTCTATCATTGAGAAGAAGAGATTGGTAGATGCAGAAACCTTAAGGAAATATCTGCCCGACTATAATCTTGAAAAGTTGCCCGCCCTTTATAAGAATGCTGGTGAGAAAAGCTTTTCTTCGGAGCGGGAGATACTTTATAAGATCTTATTTGATATGAAAAACGACATCAATAACCTCAAAAAACTGGTGCATGAGATTATTGATAAAGGGGCAGATGTGGATAGAATACAAAAGGATAATAAGCAGTTGATGGAAACGCTCCATGAGAATACCGGAGAGTACATTGAACCTGCTGAAGCAGAAAAAGCCCAGCAGTCGGAATCAAACAAGGAAGAGAGTCCTGCGATTGAAGATACCGAAGAATATATAGAAGAATCACTTTCTTTGCAAGACAAGGAAATAGAGCTGATAAAAAAAGCTCTTGATAAACATGAGGGCAAGAGAAAATATGCTGCCCGGGATCTGGGTATCTCAGAAAGAACATTGTACAGGAAAATCAAGGAATATAATCTGGAATAAACAGATGGATATGAATAAGTTTAGCTATATTTTTTTGTTGTTTGCTTTATTATTATTATTGACAAGATGCACTGTTCAGTATTCGATGGGCGGAGCTAACATTCAACCGGATGTAAATTCCATTAACATTCAGGATTTTTCCAATCAGGCATCCGGCGGCCCTTCTAATCTGGGACAGTACTTCACCAACGAGCTAAAAGACAAGTTTCAGTCACAAACCCGCCTGACAATTGTTAATGACCGTGGTGATCTGAATTTTAGCGGGGAGATAACAGATTATGAAACACGCGCTGTTTCCGTGGGAGGAGAGGAAACAGCTCAAATGACCCGCTTGACAATAACAGTAAATGTTCAATTTACCAATGAAAAGCATCCGGACGACAGTTATGAGTCAAATTTCTCACAATATGAAGATTTTGATTCATCTAAAAGTCTTTCAAGCGTTGAGGATCAACTTGTTGAATCTATATCAGAGAAACTGATTGATGACATATTTCAAAAAGCTGTTGTGAATTGGTAAATTACGATGGAAAAAGAAGATATCATAAAATATATTGAAAACCCTCATGAATTAGACGAGTACAGCTTCTCTGAATTAAGGGCCTTGTTGAAGAAATATCCTTATTTCCAGACGGCCCATCAACTTTTGTTGCTGAATCTGAAAAATATAAATGATCCCAGATTCAATGAATTTTTAAAACACTCTGCCGTCTATATAAAAAACAGAGAAAAATTTTATCGGCTGATCAATGATTTTTCGGCTTTAGAGGAGATATCCCCGGATAAAGAGCAGAGACCAGGGGATGACTCTGATAAAGAAGAGAAACGTTCTGAGGAAGAGCATGCTGCTGAGGTGAAAAATAAATCCGGGAGGAAAATAGATAAGGGTTCCGGACAGACGTTAACTGAGAAGCCAAAGAAAGATAAGGATTATTCAACGGCTTATCTGAAGCAGAGAATATCAGACACCCTGTCGGTACAAAAGGAAGACAGCAATAAGAAGGACGATCTGCCAGACGATAGCAATGATTTTTTTATTCTGGATAAAGCTTCCCAGGTTGAAGAAAAAATGTCGAAGAAAATTAAAGAACAATTTGAAAAGGAAAGCCGGGAAGAAAAAGATGAGGATGCAGGAGGTAAGTCATACGGGGAATCAGATACTTTTGAACTGGACAGCCCTGAGAAAAAACAAAAACAAAAACCCCAAGGTAACCAGAAGGAGAGAAATTTATCGGGAGAATATTTTACCGGCGAGGATTATCGGGAAATCATCAGGAATAAAGAACAGAACCAGGATTTGATCGATAAATTTATTAAAGAGTCCCCGGAGATGAAAAGTGTTCATCCACCTGAGAATAAAAATAAAAAAGAAGATATTTCATTGCCTAGTATAACGGAAAATGAAGAAATGTTGTCAGAGAAACTGGCTAACATATACATTAAGCAAGGATATTACAGTAAAGCGATTTCAGCTTATAAAAAATTAAGTTTGAAATATCCGGAAAAAAGTGATTACTTTGCAGAACAAATTGAGAAGTTAAGGAATATTATTAACGAACAACAAAAATGATTTGGTATGTATCTATTAATATCTGTATTGATCATTATTGTCAGTGTTTTGATGGTACTGATTGTTTTAGTCCAAAATTCCAAGGGCGGTGGTCTTGCATCTAACTTTGCAGGATCGAACCAGGTAATGGGAGTCAGAAAGACGGCAGATTTTTTGGAAAAAGCTACCTGGACCCTGGCAGTAAGTTTGCTGATGCTTAGTTTATTGGCTAGTATGACCATTCCCAGAGGAACCCAGGAAGAGAGATCTAAAATTGAGGAACAAATTGATAATGCGGCAGATCCTTCACAAATGCCTTCATTTCCTACTTCAACACCTGAAGGCCAAGGAGAAGGCCAGGGAGAAGGACAGGGTCAGCCGCAGCCCCAACAGCCGTCGGAACAAGGATCTCAGGATCAAAATCCTCTTCCGCCTGAAGAATAAGTTATTTAGCATTTAAATTGAATCAGGGTGTCAGCTTGTCATAATATTAGCTGACACCTTATTTTATTTCCCTATCTCCTGTCAGGATAATTGAACACGTAAATACAATCCATAATCCATTCAAAATCTTTTTATTCAAATCCTTATAAAGAATATCATTTTATTGAAGTTTTGAACATATTATTCTTTGGCATAAAATATGTTTGATGGGAAAACGAATTTTTGAAGTATAACCCTCAAATCAAGAAACCAATGAAGCAGAAACCATTAAAAGACAGAGTGTTAATCGAACCGATGGAGGCAGAAGAAAAAACTGCCAGTGGCATTATTATACCGGATTCAGCTAAGGAGAAACCTCAAAAAGGTAAGGTTGTTGCTGTAGGCGATGGTAAAAAGGACGAGCCAATGACCGTAAAAGAAGGTGATACAGTCGTTTATGGTAAATACGCGGGAACAGAAATGACAATTGACGACAAAGATTACCTGATCATGCGTGAAGAGGATATTTTATTAATCGAAGAGTAAATAATTTAATTATTAATAATCATAACAAAAAAATCTGAGAAAAATGGCAAAAGATTTAAGATTTGATATTGAAGCAAGAGATTCTCTGAAAAGAGGCATTGACAAGCTTGCAAGTGC